>NZ_JBHUWW010000136.1:0-23919 GCF_042669755.1 Kitasatospora sp. NPDC057223
GCCTGCTCCGCGACATCGCCGAAGGCCGCGAGGTCGGCGACACCACCACCCTCGCCGACAGCAGCGTCATGAACCTCATCCAGTCCCAACTGCCCGCAGCCGGCACCGAAGGCTGACCACCGCCGTACACCGGATCCGCGACACCGGATCCGCGAAGGGCTACCCGGGGCGGTCGTGACCGCCCCGGGTAGCCCTTCGTCCGCATCGGGCACGGCCATCGGCACGGCCTAACCCGTGCGGCGCTCCGCCGCCAGGGTGCGCAGGGTGTCGTACGCGCCCTGGACGAAGCCCCGGCTGCGCATCGGCAGGGCGCCGGCCAGCACGGCCAGGCCGACCTGCGTCCGCGGGCTGAAGCCCACGAAGGCGGTGGCCCCGCGGGTGGCACCCGCGTGGTAGACGAGTTCGTCCTCGTCGTCCTCCCCACCGGAGCCGCCGACCGAACGCTGGTTCCAGCCGAGGCAGATCCGCGCACCGGTGCGGCGCCGTCCGACCCGGGGCAGCCGGACTTCACCGAGGGCGGTCCGCAGTGCCGCCGCATCGGTGCGTTCGGGCAGCGGGACGGCCTCCAGGGCGAGGTGCGCCTGGAGGTAGCGCAGCATGTCGTCCGCCGTGGAGCGCAGCGCCGCCGCGCCGGGCAGGGCCGGCAGCCGGAAGGACGGCACCCGCCGCCCGCGCCGGTAGCCGGTGGCCGGCTCGCGGTCGGGGCCGCAGGAGGTGTCGACGAGGCCCAGTGGCCCGCACACCCGGGCGGCCAGCAGTTCGTCGTACCGCTGGCCGGCCGCGTTCTCCAGCAGCAGGCCGAGCAGCCCGCAGCCGAGGTTGGAGTAGCGGACCTGCGTACCGGGCGTGCCGCGGACGGGCGTCCGGGGCAGTGCGCGCAGCAGGTGGGAGAGCCCGAACGCGGCGTACGGGTCGGTGAACCACCGGGGTACGGCCGCCGGGGTGAAGCCGACGGGCAGCCGGGGCAGGCCCGAGGTGTGGGTGGCCAGGTGGAGCAGGGTGATCGGCCGCTCGTGCGGGTAGCCAGGGGCGGCGTGGGCCGGCAGGTACCGGTCGATCGGGTCGTCGTAGCGGACGTCGCCGCGGGCCGCCATCTCGGCGAGCAGCAGGGCGGTGAACGTCTTGGTGACGGAGCCGATCTCGAAGCGGCTGTCGGCCCGGACGGGGCGTTCGCGGGCCCGGTCGGTGTAGCCGCGGCAGGAGACGGTGCGTTCGTCGCCGCGGATCACTGCCACGGCGAGTCCGCCGGGGGCGGCGCGGAACAACGGTCGGAGCAGGGGTTCGAGGTCTGTCGCCGGACGGTCGGTCAGCTCGGCGTTCATCGCTCGGCGCTCCGGCGGGCCTGGGTCCGGGGCCGGGCCGGGGGCTGCGCGGCAGGCCACCCGGGCGGGGCCGGTGCGGCCGGTGCGGCCGGTGGGACAGGCAGGACAGGAAGGACAAGCTTGGCGGATAACAGGGGCGGGACGCTCTGCGCGCCCTCGCCGCCGGCTATGGAGTACGGCACGGCGCTCAAGCCGTCCGCGTCCTCGCTGGGCATCGGGTGCCTCCGTTTCGGAAGGACGCCGACCGGTCGGGCGGCGCCTGCCACCGACCTTAGGGAGGCGTTCACCCGTCTGCACCCGCGCGGCGCCATTCGGGTCGCGGTCCCCCGACCGGACGGGTCCATGGTCATAAAATGCGCAAAACGGATACCTCCTGCCCGGCTCTCCCACCCAAACCCCTAAACTGTCGACGACGCGGCAAGATCCCGCCCCGGCCCTGACGGGCCGTCCGCCGGATCCTGCCCGGGTCACAGGGCGCGCCGGGAAGTCTGGTCGGCACTGCACCACAGGTGTATCCACCTGCCGTTCCCGCTCCCAGGAGGTCCCCCGTGGCCAGCCAGCCGCCCACCGAGCCCGCACCCCGGGGCCGCCAGTTCCTCGGCCGGCTGTCCCTCCCCGAGCGCACCTACATCACGGACGCACTGCGCACCGAGACGGTCGGCGGCATCCTGCTGCTGCTCGCCGCCGTGGCCGCGCTGATCTGGGCGAACGTCTGGCCGCACGCGTACGAGAGCGTTCTGGACTTCACCGTCGGCCCGTCCTCCCCGCTCCACCTGGACCTCAGCCTGGAGACCTGGGCGAACGACGGACTGCTGGCGATCTTCTTCTTCGTGGCCGGCATCGAGCTCAAGCGCGAGTTCGTCGCGGGTGAACTGCGCACGCCGAGCGCCGCGGTACTGCCCGTGATCGCGGCGGTCTGCGGGGTCGCGCTGCCCGCGGTCGTCTACACCGTGGCCAACTCCGGTGCGGGCGGGCACCCGGCCGGCTGGGCGATCCCGACCGCCACCGACATCGCGTTCGCACTCGGCGTGCTGGCCGTGGTGGGCAGTCACCTGCCCTCCGCCCTGCGCGCGTTCCTGCTGACCCTCGCCGTGGTCGACGACCTGATCGCGATCCTGATCATCGCCGTCTTCTACAGCTCCGGCATCAAGTTCTGGGCACTCGGGCTCTCACTCGCCGGCCTGGTGCTGTTCTGGTTCCTGCACCGCCACGGCGTGCACGGCTGGTACCTCTACGTGCCGCTGGCGTTCGTCATCTGGGCGCTGATGCACGAGAGCGGCGTGCACGCCACGGTCGCCGGTGTGGCGATGGGTCTGATGCTCCGCTGCCACACCGTCGGGGACGAGAAGCAGTCGCCCGGCGAGCACATCGAGCACCTCGTCCGCCCGCTCTCGGCCGGGTTCGCCGTGCCGGTCTTCGCCCTGTTCGCGGCCGGGGTGACGATCTCCGGGTCGGCGCTGGCCGAGGTGTTCACCCAGGCCGCCCCGCTCGGGATCGTGCTCGGCCTGCTGCTGGGCAAGACCGTCGGCGTCTTCGGCGGCACCTGGCTGGCGGCCCGCTTCACCCGGGCCCAGCTGAACCCCCAGCTGAAGTGGGCCGACCTGTTCGCGGTCGCGACCCTGGCCGGAATCGGCTTCACGGTGTCCCTGCTGATCAGCGAGCTGGCCTTCGACGAGGACCCGGCGCTGGCCGACCGGGCGAAGGCCGCCGTGCTGGTCGGCTCGCTGCTCTGCGCGCTGATCGCGACGGTGCTGCTCAAACTGCGCAACCGGCACTACCAGGGGCTGGTGGACGAGGAGAACGCCGACTCCGACGGCGACGGCATCCCGGACGTCTACCAGCAGGACGACCCCGCCTGGCAGGCCCGGACGGGGCAGCGGCCGCACCCGACGGAGTGACGGCGGCGGGCCGTTCCCTCCGGGCCGGGCGGCGGTTACCGGCAACACGCCGCCCCGCCGGGCCCCCGGAGTGGTGCCCGACTGACCGGTAGGGGCATGATTCTGAGCTGTCGACAGTCCGCAGACGCCGCAGAGGAGAACCGCTGATGCCCACAGGAACCGCAGACCCGTCCAGCAACGGCCGGGCGCCGTACGAGGGTGAGCGTTCGGTCGGGCAGCTCTTCGCCGCGGCCACCGCCGACCTGTCCACCCTCGTCCACGACGAGATCGCGCTGGCCAAGGCCGAGATCAGGCAGGACGTCAAGCGCGGCGTCTCGGGCGGCGTCTCGGGCATCGTGGCGGGCGTGGTCCTGCTGGCTGCCATCCCGGTGGGGAGCATCGCGGCGGCGCTCGGCGTGCACGCGCTGGGGATCACGCTCGGCTGGTCGTTCGCGATCATCACCGGCGCGTACGTCCTGCTCGCGATCATCCTCGGCCTGCTGGCCTGGCGGTCCTTCAAGAAGATCGAGCCTCCGCGCCGCACCATCGAGGGCGCCCAGGCGACGGCCGACGTCCTCAAGAACGCCCGGCCGCGTCCCGCCACCAAGGAGGAGATCGACCGGGCCCTGGGCCGCCGCCCCTGACCTCCCGGGCGGCCGCCGGGCTCGGCCCCGGCGGCCCCGCCGACCTCGCCCGGCACCCCGCCCGGCACCCCGCCGGACGGGCCTGCGGCGGACGGGACTACCGCATCGGACGTAGCCGCCACGAGTGCCGGGCACGTGTCCGGCGCCCGGATATGACACGCTCTCGCTATGCCGCTCGACCAGAAGCCCGTGCCCCAGCCCCCGCAGCAGCCGACGCCCGGGGCGGACTCCGAGCCGCCGGGCCCGACGGTCGACGGCGCCCCCGGCCCGTCCGCGACCTCGCGGGCCGCCCGCGCGGAGGCCGCGGACGCCGCGTGGAGCATCCGGCAGGCCGGGCCGTGGACGCACCGCGACCTGGCGGCCAACGGGGCCCGGTTCCACATCGCCGAACTGGGCGAAGGCCCGCTGGTCCTGCTGGTGCACGGCTGGCCGGAGTACTGGTGGGCCTGGCGGCACCAGATGACCGCGCTCGCCGAGGCCGGCTACCGCGCCGTCGCACTGGACCTGCGCGGCGTCGGCGGCAGCGACCGGACGCCGCGCGGGTACGACCCCGGCAACCTGGCGCTGGACATCACCGGGGTCATCCGCTCGCTGGGCGAGCGGCGGGCCCACCTGGTCGGGCACGCCTCCGGCGGGACGCTGGCCTGGGTGGCGGCGGTGATGCGCCCCTCGGTGATCCAGAGCCTGACCGCCGTCTCCGCCGCGCACCCCCGGGACCTGCGCCGCGCCCTGCTGACCGACCGGCGCCAACTGGCCGCCTTCGAGCACGTGCTGAGCTTCCAGCGGCCGTGGATACCGGAACGCCGCCTGGTCGCCGACGACGCCGCACTGGTGGGCCGCTACCTCGACGCCTGGACGGGGCCGAACCAGCTGGAGCGTACGGCGGTGGACGCGTACCGGCAGGCGATCCAGATCCCCAGCACGGCGCACTGCTCGATCGAGCCGTACCGCTGGCTGCTGCGCTCGATGGCCCGCCCGGACGGGATCCAGTTCGCCCGCCGGATGAAGAAGCCGGTCACCGCGCCCACCCTGCACATCCAGGGGGCGGCCGACCCGGTGCTGCTCGCGCACACGGCGCTCGGCGGCGGCGAGTACGTGTCGGCGCCCTACCGCTGGCGGCTGCTGCCGGGGGTCGGGCACTTCCCGCACGAGGAGGCGCCGGAGCAGTTCTCGGCGGAGCTGATCGACTGGATCGGCACGCACAAGGGCTGAGCGGTCCCGGCACCGGTCATGGCGACCGGGTGCCAGGGCCGGAGGTCCCAACTTCCTTTATGTTGCACACATATGACAATCGCATAGGCCAATTCAGCGACCGGGAAGCGATTACGCCAACCGGCCCACGGGCATCCATCCGGTATGACCTGGATGCCCGATCGCAGCGCAGCGCCGCGCAGTCGACGCCGAAGCAGCCGCAGCTCGCAGAGCCCCGCCCACCGGTCCGGCTGGGCGGACGACCTCGGCTACGACGAGGCGGAGCACCCGCAGGGCGCGGGCCCGCAGCAACTGGGCATCCCCCGCATCATCGGCCGCCGCGCCCGCTGGGTGGGCGCACGCCTGCGGCGCGAGACCTGAGGCCCCGCGCCGCCCACGTACGCACCGATGCCGCCGCCCGGAGACCGGGCGGCGGCCGGCGTCAGCCGAGGACCCCCGGCGAGACCGCCGTGAACCAGAGCAGCGCGAAGGTCGCCACCGACATGATCGGCACCAGCACCTTCGTCTCGACGTTGTTGCCGCTGCGCTTGATCAGCACGATCTCGTAGCGCTCCTTGTGCGGCCAGAGCAGCGGCGCGCCCTTCTTGGTGAGGCAGTCGCCCAGCAGGTGGGCCAGCGTGCCGAGGGCGACCGCGTACGGCAGCCAGCCCGGGGCGCTGGGCATCCACTTGTTCATACCGGCCGTGCCGAGGGCGGCCAGCCCGATGATGGTGATCCACATCGTCGGTCCGTCCCCCGGCGGGTGCAGCCGCAGCGCCCGGATCGCCAGGGCCAGCAGGAAGAACGTCAGGCCCAGGGTGAAGTTGCGCCCGAGGAAGGTCACGCCCGCCCACGCCCCCGCGCCCATCAGCGCGACGAACAGCAGCGAGTGGGTGGCGTGCCGGTGCCCGCCGGAGGCCCAGGCGACGAAGCGGCAGAGCGCCTTGGAAATCGGCCCGAGGAAGTTGGCGATCGTGCCGTCGTGGTGGTCGAGGTCGGGCAGCAGGGCGGCGCCCGCGCACAGCACCGTGCCCATCAGGATGTCCGCGGGCGCGAGCGTGGTGTGCAGGAGCAGCGGGGGCAGGAACGGCGCGGAGGCCGCGTACAGCAACGCGCCGCTGACCGCGTGCGAGTGACCCATCATGGCGTTGTCTCCGTCATGTCGCTGCCTGACCTCCCGTCGGGGCCCCGCCGTGACAGCCCGGTTGGGCCGTACGGGTGAGCCGCGCCGACGCTACCAGGCGCGTCCGGCGAACCGCCCGGCCTCCGTCAGGATCCGGCCGGGCCGGCGCGGTGCGAACCGGGACCGGCCGGGCCGGAGCAGAGCGGGCCGGAGCAGAGCGGGCCGGGCGCCCGGCGTCAGAGCGCGCAGCCCTCGGTGTCCACCCGGGCCGTCGCGGTACTGCCGCGGTCGGCGTCCTCGCGGACCTCGGCGGCGGTGAGCACGTAGCCGGTGTCGGCGCTGTCCAGCGACTTGGCGAAGACCACGCCGAAGACCTCGCCCTCCGGGGTGAGCAGCGGGCCGCCGCTGTTGCCCTGGCGCACGAGGGAACGCACCGAGTACACGTCGCGGACGACCTGGCCGCGGTGGTAGATGTCCGGGCCATTGGCCTGGATCCGGCCGCGGATACGGGCCGGCTGCACGTTGAAGCCGCCGTTCTCGGGGAAGCCGGCGACGATCGCGCTGTCGTTGGTCCGGGCCTCGCCCGCGAAGGCCAGCGGGGGCGCGGTGAGTTTCGGGACGTCCAGCACGGCGATGTCGCGCTGCCAGTCGTAGCGGACCACGGTCGCGTCGTACAGCGGCCCGGTGCCGCCGATCTGCACGGTCGGCTCGTCCACCCCGCCGACCACGTGCGCGTTCGTCATCACCCGGTGCGGGGCGAAGACGAAACCACTGCCCTCCAGCGTCTTGCCGCAGGACGGCGCCGTGCCGACCACCTTCACCAGGGACTGCCTGGCCTTCGCCACCGCCGCGCTGCCGGCCAGCGCCGGATCGGGCGGCGAGACCTCGGTGATCGGCTCGTGCTCGAAGGGGTTGAAGACCTGCGGGAAGCCGTTGCGGGCCAGCACCTTGGAGAAGTCGGAGAACCAGTTGGGTGCGTCGCTCGGGAGCGCCTCCTGCACCCCGCCGAGCACGGTGGACGTCCGGACCTGCTTGGAGACGGTCGGCAGTGACGTTCCGGCCAGGGCCGACCCGATCAGCCAGGCCACCAGCAGCATCGAGATCACGTTGACCACCGAGCCGCCGGCCGCGTCCAGCACCTTGGCCGGGCGCCGGTCGATGTGGCCGCGCAGCTTCCAGCCGAAGTGGGTCGTGACGGCCTGGCCGACCGCCGCGAGCACGATCACCACCACGACCGCGACCACCGAAGCGGTGGTGCCGGGGCTGAGATGGCTGAGCAGCAGCGGGAGCAACTGGACGGCGACCAGCCCGCCCCCCAGGAAACCGAGCACCGACAGGACGCCCACCACGAATCCCTGCCGGTAGCCGGACACGGCGAAGCCGATGGCGGCGGCGATCAACAGCAGATCCAGGACGTTCACCCGGACACCCTCCCACGGCCTCACCCCGGGGCGGGTACCTGGCTCCGTGCCCAGCTCCTGCCCCGCCCGCCGCCGGCGCAACCGCGGACGGGCCGGCGCCCCGGCGGCTACCCGGCCGCCGGGGTGTCGCTCAGGCTCCGGGAGCCGGTCAGGTCGCCGCGGGCGAGGCCGAGCGCCTCCTCGGACAGTGCGATCGTCCGGGAGGAGTCCCAGGGGCGCTCCAGACCGCTGTGGTGCAGCATCCGGTCGATCACCCCGGCCGTGAAGCCCCAGACCAACCGGTCCGCCACGGTGAAGGCCGGACCGGTGTGCCCCGAGGGGTGCCGCAGCCTGGCCCGGTTGGCCGGATCGGTCAGTTCGGCGATCGGCACCCGGAACACCGCCCCGGTCTCGGCCTCGTCCACCGGCGCGACCGGGCTCTCCCGGCGCCACCAGCCGAGCACCGGCGTGACGATGAACCGGCTGACCGGGATGTACAGCGCCGGCAGCGTGGCGAACACCTGCACGCCGGACGGGTCGAGCCCGGTCTCCTCCCACGCCTCGCGCAGCGCCGCCGCGACCGGCCCGCTGCCGTCCGGGTCACCGTCCTCCGGGTCCAGCGCGCCGCCGGGGAACGACGCCTGGCCCGCGTGCGAGCGCAGCGAGCGGGCCCGCTCGATCAGCAGCAGGTCGGGGCCCGACGGCCCCTCGCCGAACAGCATCAGCACCGCCGACCGGCGGCCGCCCTCGGCCGGCGGCAGGAAACGGCTGAGCTGCTCCGGCCGGACGGTCTCCGCCGCCTCCCGGACGGGCAGCAGCCAGCCCGGCAGGCCGTCCCGCTCGATCGGCGCGCTCATCCGGGCTCCCCGTCCGCCCCGGCGCCCGCGCCCGCATCCGCACCGAGGGGGGACGCCGCCTGCCCGGGATAGCCCTCCGGCGGCCGGAGCCGCTGGCCCGGCCGGCCGCCCAGTTCGTACTTCAGCAGCTTCGCCGCCTTGTCCGGGTCGGTCTCGCCCTCCCCGTACGAGGGGCAGAGCGCCGCGACCGGGCACGCCCCGCAGGCCGGCCTGCGGGAGTGGCAGACCCGCCGGCCGTGGAAGACCACGCGGTGCGACAGCATCGTCCACTCGGACTTCGGGAAGATCGCGGCCACCGCGGCCTCGACCTTCTCCGGGTCCTCCTCGGCCGTCCAGCCGAAGCGGCGCGCCAGGCGTCCGAAGTGGGTGTCCACGGTGATCCCGGGTACGCCGAACGCGTTGCCGAGCACGACGTTCGCCGTCTTGCGGCCGACGCCGGGCAGGGTGACCAGGTCCTCCAGGCGGCCGGGCACCTCACCGTCGAAGTTGTCCCGCAGCGCGGCCGACAGGCCGAGCAGTGAGCGTGCCTTCGCCCGGAAGAACCCGGTCGGCCGGATGATCTCCTCCAGCACCTCCGGCTCGGCCGCCGCCATCTCCTCCGGCGTGGGGTACTTCGCGAACAGCACCGGGGTCGTCTGGTTCACCCGCAGGTCCGTCGTCTGCGCCGACAGCACCGTCGCCACCAGCAACTCGAACGGGTTCTCGAAATCCAGCTCGGGATGCGCGTACGGATACAGCTCCGCCAGCTCCCGGTTGATCCTGCGCGCCCGCCGCACCATCGCCAGCCGCGACTCCGGCTTCCTCGCCTTCACCGCTGGTCCGGCGAGGGACTTCCGAGCCTTGCTCTCTGCCATGAAGGCAGATTACGCCGGATGCCACCGGCTCCACGTGAGATCTCCGGGTCGGGCCGCGGGACGGGACCGCCGGCCGGGCGCGATTCCGGTGGAGCGGGTGCCCGCCGTGGCACTGCGGCGCATCACCACGAGCCGTCACGGCATCACGGCATCACGGCGCATGCGGCGCAAATTGTTTCTGCAAAATGACGAAAGAGTCTTGCAAAGCCTCCGTCGGCGGGTGCATGGTTCAAGCCGATTGGACTGCGGGTGAACGTTCGACGGGGTGTGAGTGGCGTGGAAGCAGTGTTTCGCATGCTCGGACGGGTACGTCAGGACGATCCGGAGGCAGGGGCCCTGACGGCGGAGATCGGCGGCGGCAAGGCACGCACCCTGCTGGTCACGCTCCTCCTGCAGGCGAACCGCACGGTCACCGTGGACCGGGCGGCCGAGGCCCTCTGGGACGGGGAGCCGCCCCGGTCGGCGGTGGCCAACATCCGTACGCACGCCAGCTTCCTGCGCCGCCGGCTGAGCCACGGCGCCGGCCTCGTGGGCGGGGACGGCGGGTACGTCCTCAAGGTCGGCACCGAGTACTGCGACCACCTGGTGTTCCTGCGCCGGGCGGCCGACGGGCGGGCCGCGCTGCGCGCCGGCGACGGCGCCGGGGGCACGGAGCTGCTCATCTCGGCCCTGGCGCTGTGGGACGGGGACCGGGCCGCGGTGGGGGTGCCCCGCCACGGCCCGCTGGCGGGCTGGCTGGGCCACCTGGAGGAGGAGCGGATGCGAGCCGTGGAGGACCTGGCCGGCGCCTACCTGCACCTCGGGGAGCCCCGGGCGGCGCTGCGGGACGTGAACGCGCTGCTCGCCGTGTCACCACTGCGCAACCGGAGCTGGGCCCTGCGGATGCGGGCCCACCACGCCCTGGGTGAGCGCGGGAACCTCGCGGAGGCCTACCGGGCGGCCGTCCTCGTGCACCGCAGTGAACTGGGCATGGGCCCGGACGGGCAGCTCAGGCAGCTGTTCGAGGAGCTGGCCACCACCTGACCTCGCGTCAGAAGCCGGGGTCCGGGCCCCGGAGTCCTGCGTGGATCGCAGCAGCGGGTGGCCATCGCCCGGGCGCCGGCCAACCGGCCGGCCCTGGTGATCGCGGACGAGCCGACCGGCCGGCTGGATTCCGACACCGGACGGGCCGTCATGGAGCTCCTGTGCGAGGTGGTCGGCAGCGAGGGGTCACCGCGGTGGTCGCCACGCACGACCCGCAGCTGATGGAACTCGCCGACCAGGTGGTGGAGATCCGCGACGGCGCCGTGGTCTGACCGGGCGCTTCGCCCCGGGCCGGGGGCCGGTCGCCGGACCGGTCAGGAATCGAGAAGCCCCGGCTGCGGGCCGCGGCTAACGTGACGGACATGGACATCACCATTCACACCAGCGTCCTTCCGCACGACGACCCGGATGCCGCCGTGGCCTTCTACCGCGACGTCCTCGGCTTCGAGGTCCGCAACGACGTGGGGCACGGCAGGATGCGATGGATCACGGTCGGCCCCGTCGGCCAGCCCGGCACGTCCATCCTGCTGGCGCCGCCGGCCGTCGACCCCGGGATCACCGAGGACGAGCGCCGCACCGTCCTCGAAATGATGGCCAAGGGCACCTACGGCTGGATCCTGCTGGCCACCCGGGACCTCGACGGCGTCTTCGAGAAGGTGCAGGCCGGCGACACCGAGGTCGTCCAGGAGCCGACCGAACAGCCGTACGGCGTCCGCGACTGCGCCTTCCGTGATCCCGCGGGCAACCTGGTCCGCATCCAGCAGCTCCGCTGAACCGTTCCTGACGGACGAAAGGAGTCACCGCATGTGCCATCCAGCCTGGGGGCGCGCGCTCACCGCGGCGCAGCACCTGAGCGACCTCGCGCGGCTGCGCCGCGTCCGTGACCGGATCGACCGGGAGTACGCACAGCCGCTGGACGTCGAGGCACTGGCCCGCGGCGCGCACATGTCGGCCGGACACCTCAGCCGGCAGTTCCGGCTCGCCTACGGCGAGGCGCCCTACCGCTACCTCATGACGCGGCGCATCGAGCGCGCGACGGCGCTGCTGCGCCGGGGCGACCTCAGCGTCACCGAGGTCTGCCGCGCGGTCGGCTGCTCCTCCCCGGGCACCTTCAGCACCCGCTTCACCGAGCTGGTGGGCATGCCGCCCAGCGTCTACCAGCGCCACGTGGCGGGCGCCGCGGCGGGCATCCCGCCCGGCGTCGCGAAGCAGGTGACCGGACCGGCCAGGAATCGAGAAGCACCCGCCCCCGAGCCGTACCTGGCGTGAATGCCATGACCTCCACCGAATCCCTCACCCTTGAGGTGGCCGATCCCGCGGCCGCCGAGCGCTTCTACACCGCCTTCGGCCTGGGTACCCGGCTGGGCCTGCGGGCCTCGGAGGCGCCGACGACCGGCTTCCGCGGGTTCGCGCTGTCGCTCACAGTGTCCCAGCCGTCCGTCGTCAACGCCCTCGTGGGCGCCGCCCTCGACGCCGGCGCCACGCCGTTGAAGCCCGCCGCGAAGTCGTTCTGGGGCTACGGCGGCGTGGTACGGGCTCCGGACGGGACGATCTGGAAGGTCGCCACGTCGGCGAAGAAGGACTCCGGCCCGGCCGAGGTGCGGATCGGCGAGATCGTGCTCCTGCTGGGCGCCTCGGACGTCGCCGCGAGCCGGCGGTTCTACGTCGGCCAGGGCCTCGTCGTGGCGAGGAGCTACGGCCGCAAGTACGTCGAGTTCGCCGCCGGGCAGAGCCCCGTCAAGCTGGCGCTGTACGGGCACCGCGCCCTCGCCAAGGACCTCGGCGTCCCGGTCGACGGCACCGGCTCGCACCGGCTCGTGATCGGTGGCGGCGCCGCCGCCTTCACCGACCCGGACGGGTTCGCGTGGGAGGCCGGAGCGTCGCTCGCCGCGCCCGCACCCGCGTCCTGACCCTGACCCTGGCCCTGGCCCTGGCCCGACCGACCGACCGACCGACCGACCGTTCCACCAGACCGTTCCAGAGGGGAAAGCTGTCATGAAGGACATTCAGAAGTCCGCCGGGAACACCGCCACGGCCGAGGAGAAGTTCGACGGATTCACCGAGGAGGAGCGGGACGCGATGAAGGAACGCGCCCGGGAACTGAAGTCCGCCGCCCGCCGCGGTCCGCGCGCGGCGAAGGCGGACCCGGAGACCGAGGTGCTCGCGAAGATCGCCGAGATGGAGGGGCGGACCGCTCCCTCGCCGAGCGGCTGCACCGGATCGTCGGCGCCAACGCGCCGTCCCTCGCGCCGAAGCTCTGGTACGGGATGCCCGCGTACGCCAGGGACGGCAAGGTCGTCTGCTTCTTCCAGAGCGCGCAGAAGTTCAAGACCCGGTACGCCACGCTCGGCTTCAGCGACCAGGCGAAGCTCGACGAGGGCACCCTGTGGCCGACCACCTACGCCCTGGCGGAGCTGACCGCCGACGGCGAGGAGCGGATCGCCGAGCTGATCCGGAAGGCCGTGGGCTGAGGCGGGCGGTCCAGGCCGGGGTGCGCGGCCCCGGCCCGGTCAGCCGGGCGGGGCGGCGGGAGTGCGTCGCGCGGCGATCCACGCCAGGGCCTCGGCGTGGGCGCGCTCCAGCGGCGCGAGGAGCGGCCCGTCCGCGGTGATCACCGCGTCCTCGCCGAGCCGGTCGGTCAGGCCGGTGCGCCGCAGCAGGTCGACGAGCGCGGGCTGGACGCCGGCCAGGACGAGCCGGCCGCCCTCCTCGCCCAGCCTGCGGTGGTAGCGGCGCAGCGCCTTGAGGATGGCCGAGGACGGGATGTCGGGGGCGGTGCGCACCACCAGGACGAGAACGGCGTCGCGGGCGCCCGCGACATCGGGCAGCTCACCCGTCAGGTTGGGGAGTTCGGCGAACAGGCTGACCCCCTGGTAGTCGAGGACGGTGACCTCCCCCGGCGCCAGCCGCCCCGGGACGGGCCCGGTGGTCCACCGGCCGTCCTCGTCGCGGACGAGCGCGGAGAGCCGGGCCTGCCGGGCCGCCTGCACGCAGTACAGCAGCAGGGAGAGCACGGCGCCGATGACGATCGCCTGCTGGAGCGGGAGCTGAGTGGTGGCCAGGAAGGTGACGGCCATCGCCGCGCTCGACAGCTTCGAGGTGCGCAGCACCAGCAGGATGTCCCTGCGCTTGCCCCAGATCAGTTCGCCGCCGACGACCAGGATCAGGCCGCCGATGACGGGCATCGGGATGCGCTCCGCGAGCGAGCCGCAGAGCAGCACCACCAGCGCCAGGAACACTCCGGAGATCACCCCCGCCCAGCGGGTGCGGGCTCCGGCGGAGGCGGCGACTCCGGTGCGGGAGAGCGAGCCGCCGGAGGGCAGCGCCTGGAAGAGGCCGCCGCCGATGTTGGCCGCGCCCTGGGAGACGAAGTCGCCGTTGACGCTGGAGCGGCTGCCGTCCGGGTTGGGCATCGACGGGGAGATGCCGGCGGCCTGCGCCAGCGCGACGAGCGCGACCGACACCGCCCCGCCGACCAGGTGCGGCACGGCGCTCAGGTCGGGCGCGGAGAAGCCGGGCAGGGCGGCCGGGATCCGGGCGATGTCCTTGACCTGCTCCACATCGGTGCCCAGGGCGGCCACGCCGGCACTGACGACGACCATGGCGATCAGCAGCGCCACCGGTTCCAGCCGCCGCACCGAGCGGGCCACCGCCCAGACCGCGACGGTCAGCACCGCGACCACGGTCGGGGCGAGCTGCCAGTGGCCGATCGAGGCGAGCCAGTCCGCGAGCTGGTGGAGCCGGTTGTGGCCCTTGGGGTCGTACCCGGTGGCGTCCTCCAGCACGCCGGTGATGATCTGCAGGGCGATCCCGGTGGCGAAGCCGGTCATCACGGCGTTGGAGACGAAGCTCAGTACGACGCCCAGCCGCAGCACCCCCATCAGCAGCATCACCACGCCGACCATGAGGGTCAGGGTGGCGACGTTGCCCGCGTCGTGCGGGTCGAGGCCGGCGCTGCTGAGCACGCTCTGCGAGGTCAGTGCGATCGCGCTGGTGAGCGTGGTGACCATGAGCACGGTCGGCGCGGTCAGCGAGCCGAGGATCGGCGGCACGACACCCGCGTACAGGCCGGCCACCGGGTTGAACCCGGCGATGCTCGCGTACGCCATGCCCTCCGGGATGCTGAACAGCCCTGTGACCATCCCTGACGTCACGTCGGCCGGCTTCGGCCGGCCCAGTCGGGAGAGCCTGCTCCGGAGCCGGCCGCCGACCTGCTGGCGTGTCCGCATTACGCCATCTGAACATCACTCAGTGACTTGTGCATCTCGTACGGCGGCCGGCCGGCCCCGGCGCGCGGACCGGGCCCGGAGCCGTCGGCGGCCCCGATCGGGAGGCCCTGACCAGCGGCGCCGATGTAACCGATGAGTACGAATGGCCCCGTACAGTGCTCACCGGCGCACCCCCTCCTCATATGATCGGAGCGACATGCGCCATGCTTGGTGATGCAGAGCACTGTACGGACTTGCGCCGCCCGACCCGACCGGCGGGCGGCCGAGAAGGAGGAAGCACGTGGACGACGTTCTGCGGCGCGCCGCACTCTTCGCGGCACTCGACGACGAGCAGGCCGGCGAGCTGCGCGCTTCCATGACCGAGGTGACCCTCGCCCGTGGTGAGTCCCTGTTCCACGAGGGGGACCCGGGTGACCGCCTCTACGTGGTCGCCGAGGGCAAGGTGAAGCTGCACCGCGCCTCGCCCGACGGCCGGGAGAACATGCTCGCGGTGCTGGGCCCCAGCGAGATGATCGGCGAGCTGTCGCTGTTCGACCCGGGCCCGCGCACGGCCACGGCGAGCGCGCTCACCGAGGTCAAGCTGCTCGGCCTCGGCCACGGCGACCTGCAGCCCTGGCTGCACGCCCGCCCCGAGGTCTCGATCGCGCTGCTGCGGGCCATCGCCCGCCGGCTGCGCCGGACCAACGACGTGATGTCCGACCTGGTGTTCTCGGACGTTCCCGGCCGCGTGGCGAAGGCCCTGCTGGACCTCTCGCGCCGCTTCGGCGTGCAGTCCGACGAGGGCATCCACGTGGCACACGACCTCACCCAGGAGGAGCTGGCCCAGCTGGTCGGCGCCTCCCGCGAGACGGTCAACAAGGCGCTCGCCGACTTCGCCGGCCGCGGCTGGCTGAAGCTGGAGGCCCGCGCGGTCGTCCTGATGGACGTCGAGCGGCTGTCGCGCCGCTCGCGCTGACGGCGCACGGACACGAGCGGGGCCCGTACGCCGGTGGCGTACGGGCCCCCTCGCATGCCGGCCCGGAGCACGCCTCGGGTCACGCCTCGGCACCGGCCTCGGATCAGCCCTCAGCCCCGGCCTCAGATCAGGCCGTGGTCCTCCAGGTAGCGCAGCTGGGCGAGGACGGACAGTTCGGCGGCCGGCCAGAGCGCCCGGTCCACGTCGGCGTAGACCCGGGCGACGACCTCGGCGGCGGTGCGGCAGCCGGCCTCGACGGCGGTCTCCACCTGGGCCAGCCGGTTCGCCCGGTGGGCGAGGTAGTAGTCGACCGCGCCGAGCGCGTCCGCGAGCACCGGGCCGTGGCCCGGCAGGACCGTCCGGACGCCGTGCTCGGAGGCCATGGTGTGCAGGCGGCGCAGCGAGTCCAGGTAGTCGCCGAGCTGCCCGTCCGGGTGGGCGACCATCGTGGTGCCGCGGCCGAGCACGGTGTCGCCGGTCAGCACGGCGCCGTCGGCGGGCAGGTGGAAGGTCAGCGAGTCGGAGGTGTGGCCGGGGGTGCCGACCACCCGCAGGTCCAGGCCGCCGACCTCCAGCCGCTGCCCGTGCCGCAGGCCCTCGTCGCCGAGGCGGTGCGCCGGGTCGAGCGCCAGGACCTTGGTACCGGTCAGCTCGGCGAACCGGGCCGCGCCCTCGGCGTGGTCGGCGTGGCCGTGGGTGAGCAGGGTCAGCGCCACGCGCCTGCCCTGCTGCTCGGCGGTCGCGATGACCCGGCGCAGGTGCGCCTCGTCCAGCGGGCCGGGGTCGACGACCACGGCGAGGTCCGAGCCGGGCTCGGCGAGCAGCCAGGTGTTGGTGCCGTCCAGCGTCATCGGTGACGGGTTCGGTGCCAGCACGCAGAGCGCCCGGGGGGTGGCCTCGCCGCCGATGCCGGCGGCGGGGTCACCCGGGAGAAGACCGCTCACCGGCCGCCCTCGCAGCTGCGGTGCAGCTGCCGCACGAGCGGGCGCACCAGCGGGCGCAGCCACGGCTCCCCCACGGTCCGGTGGCCGGTGCCACCGCCGAGAGTGCGGGGCGTCAGGGTGTGGGAGGTCAGGGTTCGGGCGGGCAGCTCAGGCGCCGTCCGGCGATCCACGTCGTTGTGAGTCATCGGGCGATGGTCCTTCCTGGGGGTAGTTTCCGTCGATGGTCAGCTCTTCATACCCTGACCATCGCACCGTCATTCGATCACCCGCCACCTCGGCCCGGCCGAGGATCGGGTCCAGTCCGCGGCCCTTCGCCGCGTCCAGGGCTTGGGCGGCCGCACGCAGCGGCAGCAGTTCACGCAGCACGGTCACGGTCGGCGGCAGCATGCCGTACAGACCCTGCTCGTGGCCCAGCACGGCGTCGGCCGGGGTGAGCCAGGCGACCCGGTCGGCCTCGCCCACCTCCTGGGCGGCGAGCTGACCGGGCGGCAGCACGGCGACGAAGAACCAGGTGTCGTACCGGCGCTCCTCGAACTCCGGGGTGACCCAGCGGGCCCAGCCGGCCAGCAGGTCGCTGCGCAGCACCAGGCCGTGCTTGCGGAGGAAGTCGGCGAAGGACAGCTCGTGCGCCTCCAGGGCGGCCCGCTCGGCACTCCAGTCACGGGGCTCCGCCATGGTGTCGGCGTCCGGCCCGGCCAGCAGGACGCCGGCCTCCTCGAAGGTCTCCCGGACGGCCGCGCAGACGACCGCCTGCGCCGTGCCCGCGTCCACGCCGAGCCGCTCGGCCCACTCCTGCGGGCCCGGACCGGCCCAGCCGAGCTCGCCCTCGGCGTCGCGCTCGTCCACCCCGCCGCCCGGGTAGGCGTACATCCCGCCCGCGAACGCCATCGAGGTGCGGCGGCGCAGCAGGTAGGCCTCCGGCCCGGCGGCCGCGTCCCGCAGCAGCACGACCGTGGCCGACGGCCGGGGCGGCGGCGGCGTCACCTCGCCCGCCAGCACCGCCCGGATCCGGGCAGGCCAGCCGGGCGGCATCGCGAGCGTCTTCGCCGGGTGATCCATGCCCCGGATGCTACGCAGCCGGAGGCGGGGTTGGACAGAGCCCGACCCCGCCGGATTCCGTCCGGCCCTCCCGGCCCGCAGGCCTCAGGCCTGCGGCTTCAGCCGGACCTGGACCTCGACCTCGACCGGTGCGTCCAGCGGCAGCACCGTCACGCCGACCGCGCTGCGCGCGTGCACGCCGGCCTCGCCGAACGCCTGGCCGAACAGCTCGCTGGCGCCGTTGACGACACCGGGCTGGCCGGTGAAGTCGGGGGCGGAGGCGACGAAGCCGACCACCTTGACGACCTGCTCGACCAGGTCGAGGTCGCCGATCACGGACTTCACGGCCGCGAGGGCGTTGAGCGCGCAGGTCTGCGCCAGCTCCTTGGCCTCCTCCGGGGTGACCTCGGCGCCGACCTTGCCGGTGGTCCGGAGCTTGCCCGCCACCATCGGCAGCTGGCCGGAGGTGAACACGTGGTCGCCCGAGCGGACGGCCGGCACGTACACGGCGACCGGCGGCGCCACCTCGGGGACGGTCAGGCCCAGTTCGGCCAGCCGCCTCTCGACCTGGCTCATGCGGCCTTCTCCCGCTTGAGGTAGGCCACCAGCTGCTCCGGGTTCGGGCCCGGAACGACCTGGACGAGCTCCCAGCCGTCCTGGCCCCAGTTGTCGAGGATCTGCTTGGTGGCGTGGACGAGCAGCGGCACGGTTACGTATTCCCACTTGGTCATGCGCTGACTCTAGACGAGGCGGACACCCCCCAGGCGCCGCACCGAGCGCGTCGGGCGGAGCGGCGGCAGGGCGCCCGCGGGTGTGAGGTGGGCCACAAAGGGGGCATGAATCAGGCTCGGGTGCACCGCAGCTCCCGGCATCGGGCGCGGTCCCTGGTTACCCTCGCGGGAGGGCACCTCGCGGTGCCGGCCCTCGGAACGGACGGAGACGGAGCGTGGCACGCACCCCCGACCAGGCGGCCCGGCGCGACCCCGGCGGGGCGGCCGGTGCCCGGGAGGACGATGCGCCGCAGGACGATGCGCGGGAGGACGGCCGCGGGCGCGGGGCCGGCGACTGGGAGGGCGTCCGGCTGCACGTGGTCAGCGGCAAGGGCGGCACCGGCAAGACGACCGTCGCCGCCGCACTGGCGCTCGCACTGGCGGCGGAGGGCGGCCGGACCCTGCTGATCGAGGTCGAGGGCCGGCAGGGCATCGCCGAACTGTTCGGCATCGCCGCGCTGCCGTACCAGGAGCGCCGGATCGCCTCGGTCTCCGCCGCCCAGCTCGGCCTGCCGACGGACGGCGTCACCGGCAGCGGCAATGGCGGCAGCGGCGGTGAGGTGTTCGCGCTGGCGATCGACACCGAACAGGCGCTGCTGGAGTACCTCGACATGTTCTACAAGCTCGGCCGGGCCGGCAAGGCCCTGCAGAAGGTCGGCTTCGTCGACTTCGCGACCACCATCGCGCCGGGCGTGCGGGACGTCCTGCTCACCGGCAAGGCCTGCGAGGCCGCCCGCCGCAAGGGCCCGGACGGACGGCGGGCGTACGACGCGATCGTGATGGACGCACCGCCCACCGGACGGCTCACCAGGTTCCTCAACGTCAACTCCGAGGTCGCCGGGCTGGCCCGGTTCGGCCCGATCCACTCCCAGGCGCAGGCCGTGATGCGGGTGCTGCGCTCACCGGAGACCGCGGTGCACCTGGTCACCCTGCTGGAGGAGATGCCCGTGCAGGAGACCGTGGACGGCTTCGCCGACCTGCGGGAGGCCCAACTGCCGTTCGGCGGGGTGCTGGTGAACATGGTCCGGCCGCCGGTACTGGACGCCGCCGCGGTGGCCGCGGTGGACGGCGACCACCGCGAGGAGGTCGCCACCGCCCTCGGCGAGGCGGGCCTCGGCGGCCGGGCCCGGACCGGGACGGCCGTCCGCGCCGCGGTGGAACCACTGATCGACCCGCTGCTGGAGCAGGCCCGCGAGCACGCCGAGCGGGTCGAACTGGAGCGGGAGCAGCGGGCCGACCTCCAGCAGCTCAGGCTGCCGACGTACGAGCTCCCGCTGCTCAGCGAGGGCGTCGACCTCGGCGGCCTGTACCGGCTGGCCGGCGAGCTGAAGCGGCAGGGGGCGGCATGACGGGCACGGCGAAGGACGGCGCAGCGGGCGGGGCCCGGGGCACGACGACGGGCGGCGCGACCGGCGGGGTCCGGCGTACGACGGCGGGCGGGCCCCGGAGCACGGCGGCGGGCGGGGTGAAGGGCGGCCGGGTGCTGGCGGTCGACCGGCTGATCGACGACCCGGCGACCCGGATCGTGGTGTGCTGCGGCTCCGGCGGCGTCGGCAAGACGACCACGGCGGCCGCGATCGGGCTCCGGGCTGCGGAGCGCGGGCGGAAGGTGGTCGTCCTGACCATCGACCCGGCCCGCCGGCTCGCCCAGTCGATGGGCCTCACCGAGCTGGACAACACCCCGCGCGTGGTCAAGGGCGTCACCGGCGACGGTGAGCTGCAGGCCATGATGCTCGACATGAAGCGCACCTTCGACGAGGTGGTGCTCGCCCACGCCGAGCCCGAACGGGCCAAGGCGATCATGGAGAACCCGTTCTACCAGTCCCTGTCGGCCGGCTTCGCCGGCACCCAGGAGTACATGGCGATGGAGAAGCTCGGCCAGCTCCGGGACGCGGACGAGTGGGACCTCATCGTCGTCGACACCCCGCCGTCCCGCTCCGCGCTGGACTTCCTGGACGCGCCGAACCGGCTCGGCTCCTTCCTGGACGGGAAGGTGATCCGGATGCTGGCGGCGCCGGCCAAGGTCGGCGGCCGCAGCGCGATGAAGTTCCTGAACGTCGGCATGGGGCTGCTCACCGGCACCCTCGGCAAGATCTTCGGCGCCCAGCTGCTGACCGACGTCCAGACCTTCGTCAGCGCCATGGACTCGATGTTCGGCGGCTTCCGCGAACGCGCCGACCGGACCTACCAGCTGCTCAAGGCACCGGGCACGGCGTTCCTGGTGGTCGCGGCGCCCGAACGGGACGCGCTGCGCGAGGCCGCGTACTTCGTCGACCGCCTGGCGGCCGACCGGATGCCGCTGGCCGGTCTCGTCCTCAACCGGGTGCACAGCACGGGTGCGCCGCAGCTCACCGCCGAGCGCGCGCTGGCGGCGGCCGAGGCCCTGGAGGAGAACGGATCGGAGACCGCCTCCCCCGAGGCCGAGCTGCTCGCCGCCGGCCTGCTGCGCCTGCACGCCGAGCGGATGCAGATCATGACCCGCGAACGGCGCACCAGGGACCGCTTCGTGTCGGTGTACCCGGACGTGCCCATCGTCGAGGTGGCCGCCCTCCCCGGGGACGTCCACGACCTGGACGGGCTGCGCGCCGTCGGCGACCGCCTGGGTGCCACGGCGGAGCGGTGACCCGCCCCGGCGCGACCCGCCGGCTCAGCCCGCCTGCGCGTAGTCCGTCAGGATCACCCCGGTGGCCAGGGACTCCTCGTACTCCGTGCGTGCCGTCTCCAGCAGCCGCCGCCACGACATCACCGTCGGGCGTCGGCGCAGCAGCGCCCTGCGCTCGCGCTCGGTCATACCGCCCCACACCCCGAACTCCACCCGGTTGTCGAGTGCGTCCGCGAGGCACTCGGTGCGTACGGGACACCCGCTGCACACCGCCTTGGCGCGATTCTGCGCCGCCCCCTGGACGAACAACTCGTCCGGATCACTAGTGCGGCAGGCTGCCTGCGCACTCCAGTCGTCTACCCAGCCCATGCCGGCGCCGTCCTCTCCCGAATCGAGGCTCCCCCACGGCGGCAACGGCATATTCACCGTTGCCAGTTGAGGACGTTACGGAAGAACGGCAGGTTGCAACAGCCCCTTCGGGCCCAATCTCGAATGACCCGATTGGACTATGGGTACCGGTTAGCTCACTCGTTGGAGTGATCGCAGGTCGCAGGCCTTGCCAAGGCCACTCCGGCAACTCTCGCCACGCGGACAGGCACAGAGAGTCACTGAAATGGCGGTGTATTACCCGATGCAGCTACCCCAAAAGCGGGCATACCGGGCAATTCTCATCACTCACACGAGTGAAGGAAGCTCACGCAGCGAAGCTGTCGCAAGCTTGTGACAAGCGTAGGCGAACACCTGCCCCCATGTGCGGGATTCGGAGACGTAGTGTTCTCCCATGGCACCGAAGCGCCCCACGGCACCCCAGCGCCCCGGCAACCCAGATCCCCAGCGTGGCCGGCGCAGCAGCTCACCGCTCGACCACGTGGGGAACGGGGTGAAGTTCCTGGGCGTCAGCGTGCTGTCCGGCGTCCTGCTGGCCGGCATGGCCCTGCCCGCCGTCGGCGCCCTCGGCCTCACCGCCAAGAACACCGCCGAGAGCTTCTCGGACATCCCGGACGACTTCAAGACGCCGCCGCTGTCCCAGGCCTCGATGATCTACGACTCCAAGGGCGGCCTGATCGCCAAGGTCTACGAGCGCGACCGGACGGTGCTGACCGCCGAGCAGATGGCGCCGGTCATGCGCCAGGCCCAGGTGGACATCGAGGACGCGCGCTTCTACGAGCACGGCGCCGTCGACCTCAAGGGCGTCCTGCGCGCGGTCAGCAAGAACGCGGAGAGCGGCACCACCGCCCAGGGCGCCTCGACGCTGACCCAGCAGTACGTGAAGAACGTCAACGTCGAGAAGGCCGGCGACGACACCGCGGCCGTCCTGGAGGCGCAGCGCAAGACCCTGGGCCGCAAGATCCAGGAGCTGAAGTACGCGATCAAGCTGGAGGAGGACCTGACCAAGGACCAGATCCTCACCAACTACCTCAACATCACCTTCTACGGCCACCAGGCGTACGGGGTCGAGGCCGCCTCGCAGCGCTACTTCAGCAAGAGCAACAAGGACCTGACCATCGCCGAGGCCGCCGCGCTGGCCGGCATGGTGCAGAACCCGTCGCAGTACGACCCGGTCCGCTTCCCGGAGAACACGCTCAAGCGCCGCAACGTGGTGATCGACAAGCTGCTGGAGAACAAGCACATCACCGCGGACCAGGCCAAGGAGGCCAAGGCCACCCCGCTCGGCCTGAACTACAAGGACCCGCAGAACGGCTGCATCACCGCCAACGCGGGCATGGGCTTCTTCTGCGACTACGTCCGCCACGTGGTCAAGCAGGACCCGCTGTTCGGCAAGACCGCGGCCGAGCGCAAGAAGCTGTGGGACCAGGGCGGCCTGAACATCTACACCACCCTGGACCCGGACAAGCAGGCCGCCGCGCAGAACGCCGTCACGTCCAAGGTGAAGGTCACCGACACGGTGTCGGCCGCCGCCACGATGATGGAGCCGGGCACCGGCAAGATCCTCGCCATGGCCCAGACCCGCCCCTACGGCCTGGACCCGAACAAGAACCAGACCGTGGTCAACCTCAACGTCGACGCGGCGATGGGCGGCGGCAACGGCTTCCAGACCGGCTCGACCTTCAAGCCGATCCTCGCGGCGGCCGCCCTGGAGTCCGGGATGTCCCCGACCCAGGCGTTCCCGTCCGAGAACAAGATCGAGTACCCGCAGATGTCCACCTGCAACGGCACCTGGAAGAACACCGCCAAGGGCAAGGACCGGAGCGTGGGCAACGAGTCCGCGAGCGAGGTCGGCCCGTACGAGCTCAAGCAGGCGATGGCCCTCTCGGTCAACACCTACTTCGTGCAGATGGAGCAGCAGGTCGGGCTCTGCGCCATGAAGCAGATGGCCAACAAGCTCGGCATCAGCCAGACCTCCAAGGGCGACCCGTTCGCCGAGGTCCCCTCGATGGTCCTCGGGACGCTCGAACTCAGCCCGCTGACCATGGCGAACGTCTACGCGACCTTCGCCGCCCGAGGCAAGTACTGCACCCCGGTCGCGATCAACAAGATCACCACCGTCGACGGCAAGAACGTCGACGTCCCGCAGAGCACCTGCAGCCAGGCCTTCTCCGAGAACACCGCGGACGCGCTCAACACCGTCCTGCTGAACGTGACGGAGAAGGGCACCGGCGCCTCGCTCCAGCTCGACGACGGCCGGAAGATCGCCGGCAAGACCGGTACCACGGACAAGAAGAAGGCCGCCTGGTTCAGCGGCTACACCCCGCAGCTCGCCACCTCGGTCTGGCTCGGCGGCCCGGCCGGCGGCGTCGAGATGAACAACATCAACATCGGCGGCCACTTCTTCGAAACCGTCTTCGGTGCCTCCGGCCCCGGCCCGATCTGGCAGATGGCCATGAACCAGGCCCTCAAGGACGCACCCGCCCTCAACTTCCAGACCATCAACATCCCCGACCCCGCACCCAAGGTCGACCCGAACGCCACCGCCAGCCCCGGCGCCACCCCGCCCAGCGGCGACGCGGCCAACCCGGGGGCCGTGATCGGCGGGATCACCCTGCCGCCCGGCATCATCGGCGGCAACGGGAACGGGAACGGCAAGCCCGGCGGCGGCCACTGAGCCCGCCCGCACGAACGCCCGAGGGC
>NZ_JBHUWW010000137.1:0-23750 GCF_042669755.1 Kitasatospora sp. NPDC057223
ACGCTGTTGAGTTCTCAAGGAACGGACACTTCCTTCGAGCCGCTCTCACGGTCTCTCCGGGCGCTTCGTTCTTTCGTGTTACCAGCTTATCAGATGTTTTCCGCTCCGTTTACCGGAGTTTCGCTTCCCTGACTCACTTTCCTGCGGCCTTTCGGCACTCCCAGACTCTAGCAGAGTCTTTCGTGCTTCCCGGCCTCCAGGAGGCTTGTGCCGAACCGACCTGACGGCCCGTCCGACGCTCCGAACTTTAGCCGAGCCCCGCCCCGAAAGGCGAATCCGGCCCCACCTTCGAATTCCGGGCACAACAATTCGCACGAGGACGCGACAAAGCGCGAGCCACGGCTCTTGCTGAAATGGTGTTTCGGAGGATTGGCTACCCCGGGAACGTCCGTGCGGATCGCGCGTCCGTTTCTCCCAGTCGGGCAGCTCGAAGAACACTAGACCTGTCCGGGAGGAGAGTCAAGACGGGGCTTGGGCGGCCGGCAGCTGGAAGGCGAGCACGGCCACGTCGTCGTCGTGCTCGGCGGTGACGCCCATCGCGCGGAGCAGGCGGGCGCAGACCACGTCGGGGTTGCCGACCGGGCCGCCGAGGGTGCGGGCCAGCAGGTCGAGGCCCTGGTCGATGTCCTCGTCCCGGCGCTCCACCAGGCCGTCCGTGTAGAGGACTCCGGTGGTGCCGGGGAGCAGGCGCAGGGTGTGGGAGAGGTGGACGCCGCCGCCGGTGCCGAGCGGTGGGCCGTTCTGCTCCTCACTGCGCAGCACTGTCCCGTCGGGGCTGCGCAGCATGATGGGGAGGTGCCCGGCCGAGGCGTAGGTGAGCGTGCTGCGTTCCGGGTCCCAGACGGCGTAGGTGCAGGTGGCGATCTGGTTGGCGTCGATCTCCATGGCGATGCCGTCGAGCAGGTGCATGATCTCGTGGGGCGGGAGATCCAGCCGGGCGTAGGCGCGGACGGCGGTCCGGAGCTGGCCCATCACCGCGGCCGCGCGCAGGCCGCGGCCCATCACGTCGCCGATGACCAGGGCCGTCCGGCCGCCTTCGATGCCGATGACGTCGTACCAGTCGCCGCCGACCGCGGCCTCGGCGCCGCCGGGCTGGTAGGTGGCGGCGACGCTCAGGCCGGCCGGCTGTTCGAGTTTCTGCGGCAGCAGGCTGCGCTGGAGGGTGACGGCGGCCTCGCGCTGCCGGCGTTCGGCCTCGCGGAGGCGGGTGGCGGCCAGCACCTGGTCGGTCACCTCGGCGGCGAAGATCAGGACTCCGGCCGGCGCGCCGCCGCTGCCGCGTTCCTCGGCCCCGAGCGGGACGCAGGAGACGTTGTAGTAGCGGTGTCCGGAAGGGCCGTCGATCCGGCGGGCCTTGACGCTGCGCGGGCGGCCGCTGCGGATGACCTGGTCCATCAGGGGCATGACGCCCATGGCGGCGAGCTCCGGGAGGGCGTCGGCGGCGGGCAGGCCGACCGGGCGCTCGCCGAAGAGCTCGTGGTAGGCGCGGTTGGCGTAGCCGACCTGATGGCGGGGGCCGTGGGTGACGACGACGGGGGCGGGGATCCGGCCGAGGACCTCGCGCAGGTCGTAGAGCTCGTGGACGTCGCGCAGGTCGAGGAGGCCCGCGGCGACCGGGTCCCGGGGGCTGGGGACGACCACGGGGTCGCCCGGCCCGGCCGTCCGGTCCGCTCCGGTGGCGGCGGGGTTCATGGTGGCGACGGCCGTGCAGTCACCCGGGGGCGTGGCGCAGGCCACGGCGTTGGCGGACCCGGCTGCGGACCCGCCTGTGGACCCGGCCGCAACGGGCCCGGGTCGCGGTGCAGCACGCCTCGGGGCTCCGGTGAGCCGGGCGCTCCAGCGCATGAGGTTCAAACGACGGCCGCTTCCTCGGGTTCTTCCAGGCATATCATCACGTTTTGTATCCGCCTTGGCACGCGGGGTGATGAATTCGGTTGGGCTGATCCTGTCAGGCGGAGGGCCGATTCCGGAAGTCGCGTGGCCATCCCCCGGCCCGGCCGCCCCCACCCACCCGTGGTGTCCCGCACGCGGCACCTCAGCCGCGCCCTGCCGGACCGCCTTCCGCGAAGCCCGCCTCGAATTCGGAACGCGGATGCTCGACCGTCCCCAGGGAGACCACCTCGCGGGTGAAGAGACCGGCCAGCAGCCAGTCCATCAGTACCCGTACCCGGCGGTCGGCGGTCGGCAGCCTGCGCAGGTGGCGGGCGCGGTGCAGCAGCCACGCCCGGCGGCCGGTGATCCGCCCGCGCCGGGTGTGGGCGACGCCCCGGCCGAGCCCCAGGGAGGTCGAGCAGCCGGCGAGGTCGGGCAGGTAGTCGCTCTGCGCGGGCCCGCCGGCGGGGAACGAGGGCTGCTCCACCGCGTCGAGCCAGGCGATCACGTTGTCGGCGAGCACCTGGGACTGGGCGAAGGCGTGCTGGGCGTTCGGCGCGCAGGGCCGTCCGTCCGCGTGGGGGTCGGGCACCGCCGCGCAGTCGCCCGCCGCCCAGACGCCGGGCAGGGCGCCGCCGTCCGGTCCGACGGCCTGCAGGGTCGGCAGGCAGCGGATCCGGCCCTCGGTGTCCAGTGGCAGGTCGGTGGCGCGCAGCAGCGGCGCGGGCCGCACCCCCGCCGTCCAGACGAGGGTGCGGGCAGCGAAGCGGCTGCCGTCCGAGAGCAGCATGACCCCGCCGGCGGCGGACTCCAGCGTGGTGCCCAGGCGGACGTCGATGCTGCGGTCGCGCAGCTCGGCCAGCGTGTGGGCGGCGACCTCGGGGCCGCTGCCGTGGGCTCCGGCCTCGGCGAGGATCCGGTCGGTGGCCTCGACGAGCACCCAACGGAGGTCCTGCTGGGCGACGTTGTGGTAGCCGCGGACGGCGTACCTGGCCATGTCCTCCAGCTCGGCGAGGGCTCCCACCCCGGCGTAGCCGGCGCCGACGAAGACGAAGGTGAGGGCGGCCTGCCGCAGTGCCGGGTCACGGGTGGACGAGGCGAGGTCGAGCTGTTCGAGGACGTGGTTGCGCAGGCTGACCGCCTCGCCGACGGTGGAGAAGCCGAGGCCGTGCTCGGCCAGCCCGGGGACGGGTACCGTCCTGGAGACCGAACCGGGGGCCACCACCAGCACGTCGTAGGCGAGTTCGGCCGGGGAGGGCGGTTCACCGGGCGGCGCCGCGTCGATCCAGGCGCGCCGGCTCGCGTGTTCGATCCGGGTGATCCGGGCGGTGAGCACCCGGCACTCGGGCAGGACCCGGCGGAGCGGGACGACGACGTGCCGTGGGTCGATCGAGCCGGCCGCGACCTCCGCGAGCAGCGGCTGGTACGTCAGGTACGGCTGCGGTTCGACCACGGTGATTTCGGCCTCGCCGCGCCGGAGGCGGTCTCTGAGGCCGCGCTGGAGGCGCAGTGCGGCGGACATTCCGGCGCAGCCGCCGCCGACGACCAGGATCCTGATGGGGGCACCCCCTACCGATGTGACCTGCTTCACGCTTCCATGACGCACTGCCGGGGCCCCTCTTGTCCACAGTCCGTGCCGGATCCGGTGCTTCGGATGTGACCGGGCGGGTGCGGATGTGCGCAAGTGGCTGGATTAGGGGCACTTTCGGCCGCGAACTTCCGTGAACTATGGTCGGATTGTGTGTCGGGGGTGGCTCCGCCCGGACGACCGGGCGCTCTGCGCCGCGAAGCGGTCTGCATGACCACTTCAAGCAACGGCGGGGAACCAGACTGCCGGCGGGCGATCCGGGGAAGGGTAGGTCCGGACGGAGTCCGGAGGACGGGGCACAGCCGCGCCGCGGCCGTGCCCGCACCCGTGCCGGTCGGCCGGTCGCCCGGCACGGAAATCGCCGGCCGCGGGCCGGGCCGCGCCGGGGGGTGCGGTGGCGGGTGAGGACAGGAGTCCGGGATCGGGTTCCTGTGGGGGAGAGTTGGGATGATGGAGCAGGAGCGACTGTTGGGCCGGACGGGCACGCCGCAGACCGGCCAGGGCGTGGTGCCGGAGCAGCGCGGCCCCGCCGAACCGCCGGTGTACCAGGGCGTCTCGTACGTCGCCGTCCCGTACGTGGCCGTCCACCAGGACCTGCCGCACCAAGGACACCAAGGACACCAGGGGCAGTACGGGCCGTACGGGCTGCCGCCGCAGGCCACGGCCCCGGAAGGCGGGTTACGGACCGGTGGGGACGGCCTCGGCCCCGGCGGCCGGCCGGGACCGCGCTCGGCCGGAGCGCGGCTGCGGGTGGACGCCCGGCGCAACCTGGAGAGCGTGCTGCGGGCCGCCCGCGAGGTGTTCGGCGAGTTCGGGTACGACGCTCCGATGGAGGAGGTCGCCCGGCGGGCCGGGGTCGGGGTCGGCACCGTGTACCGGCGCTTCCCGAGCAAGGAGGTGCTGGTCCAGCGGATCGCCTCCGAGGAGGTGGCCTGGCTGACCGTCCAGGCGCGCGAGGCGCTGTACGGCGGGGCGGGCCCCTGGGAGGCGCTGGCCGGCTATCTGGCACGGGCGGTGAGTACCGGTGCGGGCCGCCTGCTGCCGCCGGAGGCCTTCCGGTACGCGGAGGATCTCGGCCGGGTTCCCGGACAGCGCGGCACCGAACCGTGGGCCGAGGGCCCGTGGGCCGGACGGACCCGGACGGGTGACCCCTCCCCGGGCAGCGCGCCGGGGGCGGCCGACACCGATCCGCGGCTGCTGCTCCAGCTCATCGCCGCCCTGGTGGCGCGCGCGGGCGCGGCGGGCGAGCTGCGTCCGGGCGTCACGGTGTCCGACGTGGTGCTGGTGCTGACCGCTTCTGTGCCCGTGCACGCCGCGCCGCCGTCGGAGGAGAGCACAGGGGACGGGCGGTTGACGGACGGACGGGCGACCGAGGGGCGGGCGGCGGACGGACGGACGGACGAGGGTCAACCCGGCTCCGGTCCGGCGGGTCGGCTGCTGCAGATTCTGCTGGAGGGCCTGCGGGCCCGCTGAGCCTGCCGGTGCGGCAGCGGTTTCCCTTCCACCGCCCGGGAGTTGTCCCGACGACCGGTTGGGCGGCCGACCCGGGGCGGTGGATCGGGCAGGCCGGAGCACCTCGTGACGGCCCCTCGGAAGAGTGGGCCGGAGCTGATCCGGCTACCACTGTTCTCCACGCTATGCCATCCTTTGGCCGTGGTTGGAGCCATTGTCCCGATGCGCGCCGTTCGCGCGCTCCCGGCGCCCGGCGTGCTGGTGCGGTGCGCCCACGCACCCCTCTGCGCCCCGCCACCGTCCAAGGGCCGTCACGAATGCTGGGGGCCGCTGTGAGCGCCGAGGAACAGAACGACTTCACTTTCGGCCTGGACTTCGGGCACTCCGGCGGCAGTCAGGCGGGCGGCGGGCGCCCCGCTGCCGGCTCCGGCTCCGGCTCCGGGGCGGCCGACGATGCCGAGGGCAATGCGGGCCCCACGATCGGACCCGGACCCGGGCCCGGCCGGGCCGCCGAACACCGGCCTGAGCACCGGTCTGAACACCGACCTGAACAACGGCCCGAGCACTGGCCCGAGCTCCGCCCTGAGCTCCGCCCCGGACAGCCGCCCGCCCAAGTCCCGGACCAGGGTGGCGCACCGATCCGGGAGTCGCTGGCCGGGTCCGCGGCCGCGGTCTCCGGCATCGCTCGGGTGCCCGGCCAGGCCGGGGCCGGGCAGGGCGGCGTGAGCTCTGCGGCCTTCGTCACCGAGGAGGGCCCCGTCCGGCCGACGGTGCCCGCGCCGGCGGATCCGATCGACGGCGAACGCCCACCCTCCGACGCCGAGTTGACTGCACTCGTCCGGGCCGGTGACGACTCCGCGTACGAGGAGATCTACCGCCGGCACGCCGAGTCCGTGCGCCGCTACGCCCGGACCTGCTGCCGGGACAGTTTCACCGCCGAGGACCTCGCGGGTGAGGTCTTCGCGCGGACGCTGCAGGCTCTGAAGTCCGGCAAGGGGCCTGAGTTCGCCGTCCGCGCGTACCTGCTGACCGCGGTGCGCAACGTCGCGGCGGCCTGGGGGCGCAGCGAGCGGCGCGAGCAACTCGTGGACGACTTCGGCGCTTTCGCGCAGTCCTCGGCCGCCACCGTCGATCTGGACCTCGCCGATCCGGGTGCGGACGCCTGGGCGATGGCGATGGCCGACCAGCGGATGGTGATGCAGGCCTTCGTCGAACTGCCCGAGGACGACCGGGTGGTGCTCTGGCACACCGAGGTCGAGCGGGAGTCGCCGAAGACCGTGGCGGTGATGCTCGGCAAGACCGCCAACGCCACCGCCGTACAGGCGCACCGTGCGCGGGACCGGCTCGCGGCGGCCTTCCTGCAGGCGCACATCTCGGTCAGCCAGGACCAGGGCTGTGAAGGGTTCGCCAACCGGCTCGGTGCCTATGCCCGGGGCTCGCTGCGCAAGCGCGCCTCGGCCGAGGTCGGCAGGCACCTCAAGGAGTGCGACCGCTGCACGGCCGCCTACCTGGAGCTGTCCGAGATCAACCACGGCCTGCGGGCGCTGCTGCCCGGCGGCGTGCTGGTCTGGGTCGGCGTGGGCGGGGCCGGGGCGGCTGCCGCCGCGGCCGGCGCGGGCGCCGTGGTGGGCGGTGCGGCCGCGGGTACGGCCGCCGTCGCCGCGGGGGCCGGCGCCACGACGGCCGCGACCTCGGGCGCCGCGACGGGTGCGACCGGCGGTGCAGCCGCGGGCGGGGCTGCCGGTGGCGCCGGTGGTGGGGGCGCCGCCGGGGCGGGTGCGGCGGCCGAGGGGATGGGCCTGGCCGCCAAGGCCGGGATCGCCGCCGCCGTGGCGGTGGCCGCGGCGGCCGTCGCGGCGTACGCGCTGACCGGGTCCCCCGCGCCGTCGCCCCCGGTGGCGGCTCCCCCGGTGTCTTCCCCGGCGGTGTCCGCTCCGCCGGCGCCGGCCCCGCCGCCGGTGCCCTCGCCGCCTCCGGAGCCGACTCCCGAGCCGCCGAGCCCGACTCCCACGCCCGAACCGGCGCCGAGCCCGACTCCCGTGCCCAAGCAGAAGCCGAAGCCGACCCCCACTCCGACTCCGGCCCCGACGCCGAGCCCGCCCGCGGTGACGACCCCGCCGCCGGCCGAGCCCCCGCCCGCTCCCCCGGTCGTCCCGACGCCCGAGGCGCCGCAGCCTCCGCCGGTGGTGGCGACCCCGACGCCGCCGGTCGTCGTCCCCCCGCCTCCGCCGCCCCCGGCGGCGCGCGACTTCTGGGCGGACGACCTGCCGTTCTACAACCCGGGCAGCGGGAACCGGGTGCCGCCGTCCGGGCCGAGCATCCGGCAGGGCGGGGGCTGGGTCTGGCAGCGCGACGCCGTCTGGACGGGCGGCAAGCGCTACAAGCACGGCCTCACCGTGCACGCGCCGGCCACCACGACGGTGGACCTGAACCGCGAGTGCCGGTCGTTCGACGCGACGGCTGGGCTGGACGACCTGGCCCTGCCCGGCGGCCGGGCGGTCTTCTCGGTGCGCACCGGCGACGGCGGCACGCTGTGGACGTCCGGCGAGCTCGGACCGGGTGACGCACCCGTGGCCGTGCACGTGCCGCTGGCCGGGGTGACGTCCGTCCGGCTGGTGGTCACGGCGGTGCGCGGGCCGTGGTCCGGGATGGCCGTCGCGGACTGGGCGGGTGCCCGCTTCAGCTGCGTCTGACGCCGTCGGCCTGACCGGCGGCCACGATCGGCCGTGGCCGGCCGCAGCCGGTCAGACCGCGCAGGCGCCGTCCGCGCACGCCTCGTCGGCCGGTCCGGCCGAGGCAGCCGGGGCGGTCGGGGCCTCGGCGGCCGTCTCGGCGGCGACCTGCTCCAGCACCCTGAGGAACGTCTCGCTCTCCTGCCCGCCCTGGACGGCCCAGCGGCCCTCGAAGACGAAGGTCGGCACCGCGCTGATCCCCAGGGCCCGGGCCTCGTCGAGCTGGGCGCGCACCTCCTCGGCTCCCTCCTCGCCGGCCAGGTAGGCCGTCACCCGTGGGCGGTCGAGGCCCGCGGCCACCGCGATCCCGGTGAGCGCCGCGCGGTCGCCGATGTCCGCGCCGTCACTGAAGTGGGCCTTCAGCAGGGCCTCCTTGAGCGCACCCTGCACGGCCGGGCCGTACTCCTGCTCGGCGAGGTGCAGCAGCCGGTGGCCGAGGAAGGTGTTGGCGTGCAGGGCGGTGTCGAAGTCGTAGGTGATGCCCTCGGCGGCGCCGAGTTCCGTCACCCGGGCGTCCATCTCGACCGACTTCGGCCCGTAGCGCTCGGTCAGCCAGGCGCGGTGCGGGGTCGCCGTCTCGGGGGCGTCCGGGACGAGCTGGTACGGCCGGTAGACCACCTCGACGTCCGCGCGGCCGTCGAACGTGGCGAGGGCCTGCTCGAAGCGGCGCTTGCCGATGTAGCACCACGGGCAGGCGATGTCGGAGTAGATCTCGACCTTCATGACGTACGGGCTCCTGAGCTGGACGGACGCGCCCACAGCGGACGGGTCCATCTCTGAACGCCGGGCCCCGAGCGCGGCATTCCCCCGCTCAGCGGGCAGGCGGCGGCGGGACGACCAGGACCGGGCAGGCCGCGTGGTGCACCGCCGCCGTGCTCACCGATCCGAGCAGCAGCCGGGTGAAGCCGCCGTTGCCGCGGGTGCCGACGACCAGGGTGTGCTGCCCGGCGGTGGCCGCGAGCAGCACCTCGATCACGTTGCCGAGCACCACGTACAGGTCCAGCGGGCCCTCGTACGGGCGGGTGCGGGCCTGCTGCACGGTGGCGACCGCGCGCCGCAGGCCGTCCGCCATGCTCTCGACCAGCTGCTCGACGCTCTCCCGGACCAGCTCGGCCATCCCCGGCGGGTAGCCGACCGGGGACGGGTTGACGACGGCCAGCACGTACAGCGGCAGGTGGAAGAGGTCGGCCTCGTTCATCGCCCGGTCGAGCGCCCACAGCGCGCCGTCCGATCCGTCGCAGGCGGCCAGGATGCCGGGCGGGTCGGTGGGCGGCGGGCCGCCGGTCACCGGCAGGACGAGGACGGAAGGGTCCGGGACGGTCACCACGGCTCCAGGGACGGCACGGCGGGCGGGGGCGGTACGGCGAGCAGGGACGGCACAGCGGGGGATGCAGGCTTTCCGGTCATGATCCCGCCCCGGCGGGCCCGGTCAGCCCAACCGCGCCGTGGTGAGGGCCGCGCGTTCGGCGAGCGGCAGGCCGGTCCAGCAGGAGCCGTGCCGGCGGGCCCGGACGCGGCGCAGCCACAGCTCGGTGGAGACCAGCTCGGCCAGGCCCGCCAGGGTGCCCGGCGGCAGTACGGCGTTCGGGTCGGCGGCCAGCCGCAGGCTCCGCCGGACGGCGGGCAGGTCGATCAGCCCCGCCTCGGCGAGCAGCGGCCGGTCGAACAGCTCGGCGATGCCGTCCGCGGCGAGCCGCAGGCCCGTCCGGGCCGGGCCGGTGCGGTCGGGGCGGGCGCCGCGGCCCCAGTCGCCGGGCAGGTCGGTCCGGCCGGCTCCGGCCAGCACGGAGTGCAGCAGGGTGTGCCGGGCGCCCGGTTGCAGCCGGATCTCGTCGGGCAGCAGGCGGGCGGCCCGGACCACCTGGTTGTCCAGGAACGGTGCGTGCAACCGCTGGCCGGGCTGTTCGGCGGCCTGGAGCAGCGTGCGGTAGGCGGCGGCGTGCCGGTACAGGGCGTGCCGGGCCCGGCGCGCGCCGGGGGGCTCGGCGGGGGCGGGCCCCCGGGCGGCCAGCCGCAGCCGCAGCGCGACCGCCGACAGCGCCTCGTCGGAGAGCCAGCGGGCGGCCGGGCCGGGCACGCACCAGGCCAGGCCCTCGGCGGTGCCGGCGCCGGCGGTGGCGCCCTCGGCGGCCGTCCGGCGGGCGGTGAGCCGGACGGCCGCGTCGTCCAGTGCTTCGGCGTACCGGATCCGGGACAGCCGGTGGGCCGCCCGCAGGACGGTGACGGGGGTGCGCACCGCGCCGGCCAGCACGCCGGCCGCGGCGCGGTCCGCACCGGCCAGCGCGGCGACCGGCGGCAGGAGCTCGCGCGGGCGGCCGGCCCGGATCAGGTCGGCCAGCCGGGCCGGGTGCCCGTCCAGCACCTGCCGGGCGCCGTAGCCGGTGAGGTGGTCGGCGCCGCCCGCGCCGAAGCGGGCGTCGGCCGCGGCGGCGGTGACGAGTTCGGGGCCGGGCTCGTCGGTCAGCCGGCCGGCCAGCGGGTCGGCCGCGTCGGCGAACGGGAGGGTCTGCGGGGTGGCCGGCAGCACGGTGTGCCGGAGCCGGGGGCCGTCGGGGTTCAGCGCGGTGGGCGCCAGCACGGCCGGGCCGGCCGGGTCCTCGCCGGGGATGCCGAGGGTGACGGCCGTCAGCAGCTCGGGTCCGGGCTGCTCGGCCGCGGCGGGCCGGGCCCAGGAGCCCTTGGTGGCGCCCGACCTGGACCGCTCGACGACGGCCCCCGGCCTCGGCCCGGGCACGGCCCGCCCGGCCCGCAGCACCTGGGCGGGGCCGGCCGCCGGGGCGGGCCCCAGCGGCACCGCGGCGGCGAGCAGGGCGACGGTGGCCGATGCCGTCCCGTACGAGAGGTCGACGCCGAGCCTCGGCCGGGCGTCGCCGTCCGGCTCCTGGGCGCCGTAGGCCGCGGCGGCGGGCGCGCGGACCCGGGAGCGGACGGACTCCAGCAGCGCGCGGGTGAGTTCACGGACGGCCGGCGCCTCGCCGCGCGGCAGCGGGACGCCGCCGTACTCGTCGTACGCCGCGAGGTAGGGCCGGCCGCCGCGCACCGCCAGTACGTGACCGGGCGGCACGCGTTGCACCCCGGCGTAGGGGGTGCCGGTGCCGAGCGCCTCCGGTGACTCGGGGCAGGCCAGCCGGGCGGCCAGGTGGCCGGTGTCGAGCGGGGCGCCGACCAGGTCGGCCAGCGGGAGGGCGGCGGTGGCGTAGGCGGTGCCCCCGCACCAGGGGGTGTGGAAGACCGGGAGGGCGCCGGCCAGGTCGGTGAGCAGCAGGGTGCTGCGGATGCCGGTGCGCAGGACGACGGTGTAGCTGCCGGGCCAGGTGGTGAGGTGGCGGACGGCGCCGCCGCGGGCGGCGGCCAGGCCGGCCGCGAGTTCGGCGTCGGAGGCGCCGCAGTGCCCGAGGACGGCGAGGCGGGTGGTGGCGGGCGTGTCCGGGGCGGCGTCGGGCGCGACGGGGCCGGTGGCGACGACGGCCGGCGCGCCCGGCCGGAGGGTGACCAGGCGGATCTCCTCGGGGCGCCAGTCGCCGACCGCCCAGAGCGGGTTGGGCCCGGCCCACAGGGGGCGCGCGGCGATCGGCCGCACTACGCCCAGCACTTCGTGCTCCGGCGCGCCCGCCCGGGGCGCACTCCCGCTCCAGCCCGTCAGCCACCGCATCGCGCCTCCACCGGACGAGGACCCGTCGTGGCGGAGCGCCCACCGCATCGGACCGGGCCGGGCCGGAGCCGGACTGCGCCCGGCCAGGGCCGGCCCGTGGGCCGCTCGCCGCGGGGGCGCACGGCCTCGCCCGCGGCCACCGGCCCGGCGCACCGTCGGGAGCCATCGTGCCACCGGAGGGCGCTCAGGGGACCGGTGTTGCAGTCGTCAATTCGCGTGGCGCACGGCGCAGCCCGCCCGTAGCGCCGCGGCCCGGCCGTCACCTGGGGGGCTGCTGCCGCCGGGCCGACGCCCGGGCCTCCCCCTCCGTGGCCCGGACCGCCGGCCGCACCGCCCTGTCATGCCCATCGCGAGATGGCCGAAAGGCGTCACACGGCCCGGGAGGGCATCCGCATGCCCTCCCGGACTTCACCGCCGCCCGCGGGGATGGAGGCAGCGGTTCCCCCGGCCCGCCGGGTCCTCGGCGGCGGGCCGACCCACCGCACCAGCGAATCGCCCACCTGCCCCTGCGGCCAGGGAGCACGGCCGGGCGCACATCGGCACAGGACCGGAGCACGGCGCTCCGGCGCACACACAAACGGACGCTCCCGCACCGCACCGCACCGCTCCGGGGGCCGCGGGCCGGGTGCGCGATCCCGCCATCCGGAATGCGAGCCCTTAACCCTCGGAACGCGTCCGACTACTCTAGGTGCAGCAGCTTCCGCCCGGCCCGGCGCCGGGCGCCGCGCACATCGTCACAGGGGGTGCCGCCGCCACCATGACCGTCAGCCCACGAGGACCGAACGAACGGCTCGGCACGCTCCTGACCCTGGCCCAGATCAGCAACGCCGGTCTGGCCCGACGGGTCAACGACCTCGGCGCGCAGCGTGGGTTGACGCTTCGCTACGACAAGACCTCGGTGGCCCGCTGGGTCAGCAAGGGCATGGTGCCGCAGGGCCCCGTGCCGCACCTGATCGCCACCGCGATCAGCGGCAAGCTGGGCCGGCCGGTGCCGCTGGAGGAGATCGGCCTCGGCGACACCGACCCGACGCCCGAACTCGGCCTGGCCTTCCCGCGCGAGGTGTCGGAGGCGGTCCGCTCGGCCACCGACCTGTGGCGGGTCGACCTCGACCTGCGCCGCGGGCCCGGCGGCGGCCGCTGGAGCGACAGCCTGGCCGGAACGTTCTCGGTCTCGGCGTACGCGACACCGGTCTCCCGCTGGCTGATCACCCCGGCGGACGGGACGGTGGCCCGCGAGGCGCCGCGCAGTGCGGCCGACCTCGCCTCGTACCGGGTCGGCCACTCGGACGCGGTGAAGCTGCGCGAGGCCGCCCAGGAGGCCCGCCGCTGGGACTCCAAGTACGGCGGCGGGGACTGGCGTTCGTCGATGGTGCCGGAGTGCCTGCGGGTGGAGGCGGCGCCGTTGCTGCTGGCCTCCTACAGCGACGCGGTGGGGCGGGCGCTGTTCGGCGCGACGGCCGAACTGACCCGGCTGGCCGGCTGGATGGCCTTCGACACCGGCCAGCACGAGGCGGCGCAGCGGTACTACATCCAGGCGCTGCGGCTCGCCCGGGCGGCGGCCGACGTGCCGCTCGGCGGGTACGTGCTGGCCTCGATGAGCCTGCAGGCGGGCTACCGGGGCTTCGCGGAGGAGGCGGTGGACCTCGCCCAGGCCGCCCTGGAGCGCAACCGGGGGCTGGCGACGGCCCGGACGATGAGCTTCTTCCACCTGGTGGAGGCACGGGCCCAGGCGAAGGCGCGCAATGCGGCGGCGTGCGCGACGGCGCTCGGCGCGGCGGAGAGCGCACTGGAACGGGCGCGCCCCGGGGACAGCGACCCGGCGTGGATCGACTTCTACGCCTACGACCGTCTCGCCGCCGACGCCGCCGAGTGCTTCCGGGACTTGGGCGTCCCCGCGAAGGTCCGCGAGTTCACCCGCGAGGCGCTCGCCCGGCCGACCGAGGGGTTCGTCCGCTCGCACGGCCTGCGGCTGGTGGTGTCGGCGATGGCCGAGGCCGAGGCGGGCGATCTGGAGGCGGCGGTGGCGGCCGGCCGGCGCGCGGTCGAGGTGACCGGGCGGATCTCCTCCCAGCGCAGCCGCGAGTACGTGGTCGAGATGCTCCGCCGGCTGGAGCCCCACCAGGGCGAGCGCCGGGTGCGGGAGCTGACCGAGCGGGCCCGGCTGATGCTGGTCGCACCGGTCTGACCCCGCCCGGTCCGACCGGGCGCACCCCGCGCGGACGGGCCGGTGCTTATTCGGGTGCGGGTGCGGGAGCGGGCTCGCTATCGTCGTTGTTGTCCAGGTGCGCAGGCAGGGGTTACTTCCACTCCGAATGGGCAGGTCGCGGGTTCGAATCCCGCCGTCGGCCCCGGGCCGGTGTAGCTCAGTGGTCAGAGCAGCTATGTCACCTCCGCCGCTTCCGATCTCTGGACACCCGTACATCTGAAGAGTTCTTCCGCACCTCCCGGTGCGTCGGCAGCGGTTACTTCTGGTAGAGCGCCTCTTGGGCGCTGCGGTTCGATCCCGCGCAAACACCGCCGCCACCTCGATCTCGGGAGGCACAGCGCCGGGGTGCCCGGTGCGCGGGCCGCGGTTACTTCGTCGAGCGCCCTCGCGGCGCGTTGAAGCGGATTGCTCACCGACCGCAGCCCTCTCCGACGACCTCGGGCACCCCTGCTTCGCCGTGTCCTCCCCCGGTCACCAATCGCCAGTCAGCAGTCAGCAGGGGGAGTTCGCCATGTCGCGTTTCAACATCCGCCGGGCCCGGCCCGCGCCGGCCTCGCCCGTGGCCACCACCGGGCAGCGCGCCGTCAACCACCAGGGCGGCACCGGCTTCCTGCGCGACCGGAAGTCCGAACTCTTCCTGCTGGCGGTGGCCAACATGGTCGGCCACGACACCTTCTACGAGAAGGGCGGCGACCGCGACGACCGCTACACCGCGCTGGTCCGCGAGCTCGCCGTGGCCGATCCGGAATGGACGCTCGGCCTGCTCCGCTGGCTGCGCTACGGCGCCCGCCTGCGGACCGCCGCCCTGGTCGGCGCCGCCGAGTTCACCCGGGCCCGGCTGGACGCCAAGGTGCCCGGCTTCTCCCGCCAGGTGGTCGACGCCGTTCTCCAGCGCCCGGACGAGCCGGGCGAACTGCTCGCCTACTGGACGTCCCGCTACGGCCGCAACCTGCCGAAGCCGGTCAAGCGCGGCGTGGCCGACGCCGTCCGGCGCCTCTACGACGGCCGGGCGCTGCTCACGTACGACACCGCGTCCAAGGGGTACCGCTTCGGCGACGTGCTGGAGCTGACCCACCCGTCGCCCGACCCGGCCAAGCCGTGGCAGGGCGAGCTGTTCAAGTACGCGCTGGACCGCCGCCACCACCCCGAGGAGGCCGTGCCGCCGGCCGCCGAACGGCTGCTGAGTGCCAACCGCGAGCTGCTCGCGCTGCCGGTGGCCGAGCGCCGGGCCGCGGTCACCGCCGAGGGTGGTGCGCAGCGGCTCGCCGGGGCGGGCCTGACCTGGGAGGCGCTGGCCGGCTGGCTGCAGGGCCCGCTGGACGCGGCCGTCTGGGAGGCGGTCATCCCCTCCATGGGCTCGATGGCGCTCGTGCGCAACCTGCGCAACTTCGACCAGGCCGGGGTCTCGGACGAGGTCGCGCAGGCGGTCGCGACGCGGATCGCCGACAAGGGCGAGGTGAACCGCTCCCGGCAGTTCCCGTTCCGCTACCTGGCCGCGTACCGGCACGCGCCGTCGCTGCGCTGGGGTCACGCGCTGGAGACCGCGCTCGCGCACTCCCTCGCCAACGTCCCCGCGCTGCCCGGCCGCACGCTGATCCTGGTGGACCGCTCCGGCTCGATGTTCGACCGCCCCGACGAGCGGACCCAGCTGAACCGGGCCGACTCGGCCGCGATCTTCGGTACCGCGCTCAAGGTCCGCTCGGCCGACGCCGACCTGGTCGAGTTCGGCACCAGCAGCAACGTGGTGGCCGTCCGCCGGGGCGAGCCGGTGCTGCGGGTGCTGGAGCGCTTCCAGAACCTCGGCGGCACCGCGACCGCCGAGGCCGTCCGGACGCACTACCGGGGCCACGACCGGGTGGTCATCGTCACCGACGAGCAGGCCGGCCCGTCGAGCTGGGGCGGTGACCCGATGGCGGCCGTCCCCGGCCACATCCCGGTCTACACGTGGAACCTCGCGGGCTACCGCACCGGCCACGCCCCCTCGGGCGCGGCCGGCCGGCACACCTTCGGCGGCCTCAGCGACGCCGCCTTCCGGCTGATCCCGCTGCTGGAGGCCGGTGCCGACGCCGGCTGGCCGTGGGAGCGGGAGCGCCCGTGAGGCACCCTCGACCGGCCCCGCCCGCCGTGACAGCATCGGCTGGCAGGGCCGGGCGGGGCCGGCCGGGCCGGACGAAGGGACAGTGGTGGCGTACGACTTCGACGTGCTGGTGGCAGGCGGCGGGATCGTCGGCCTGTCCACGGCGTACGCGCTGACGCTGGCCCGGCCGGGCCTGCGGGTCGGGGTGCTGGAGAAGGAGGACTCCTTCGCGAGGCACCAGACCGGCCGCAACAGCGGGGTGATCCACAGCGGGATCTACTACCGGCCCGGCTCCCTCAAGGCCCGGTTCGCGGTCGGCGGCGCCGCCGGGATGGTGGAGTTCTGCCGTGAGCAGGGCATTCCGTACGAGGTGACGGGCAAGCTGATCGTCGCCACCGGCCGGGCGGAGCTGCCCCGGCTGCACGCGCTCGCCGCCCGCGGGCGGGAGAACGGCATCCCGGTCACGGAGCTGGGCGCGGCGCAGATCGCCGCCTACGAGCCGGAGGTGGCGGGCCTGGCCGCGCTGCACGTGGCGACCACCGGCATCTGCGACTTCCCGGCGGTGGCGCGGGCGTACGCCCGGCTCGCCCGGGAGGCGGGGGCGGTGCTCAAGCCCGGCACCGAGCTGCGCGCCGTCGCCAGGCGGCCGGACGGCGTGACCGTGCGGACCTCGGCGGGCGAGCTGCACTGCGGGGTGCTGGTGAACTGCGCGGGCCTGCACAGCGACCGGGTGGCCCGGCTGGCGGGGGACGACCCGGGGGTGCGGATCGTGCCGTTCCGCGGCGAGTACTACGAACTCGCCGCGAAGCGCCGCGACCTGGTGCGCGGCCTGGTCTACCCGGTGCCCGACCCGGCGTTCCCGTTCCTCGGCGTGCACCTCACCCGGGGCGTCCACGGCGACGTGCACGTCGGCCCGAACGCGGTGCCCGCGCTGGCCCGCGAGGGGTACGACTGGCGCACCGTCCGCCCGCGCGACCTGGCCGGGACGCTGGCCTTCCCCGGCACCTGGCGGATCGCCCGCCGGCACTGGCGCCAGGAGATCGGCGAGCTGCACCGCTCCCTGTCCAAGCGGGCGTTCACCACCGCCGTGCGACGCCTGCTGCCCGCCGTCACCGCGGCCGACCTGGTGCCCGCCGCGGCCGGTGTCCGGGCCCAGGCGGTGGCCCGCGACGGATCCCTGCTGGACGACTTCGCCTTCGCCGGCTTCGACCCGGCCGACCCCGGCTCCACCCGCCGCCTCGTGCACGTCCTGAACGCGCCCTCGCCGGCCGCCACGGCCTCGCTGCCGATCGGCCGGGAGGTGGCCCGCCGGGCGCTGGCCGCACTCGCGGCGGGCGGCTGAGCCGGGCCGGGCGCCGGGCGGGGGCGCCCGGGACCGGCCGGGGACGGGCCTGACGGGAGGTCCGTCACAGTGCCGCCCGGGCCCTCCTGGCACCGGCCCGGCCCCCGTAGACTGGGGCGATTGTGACTGCCACCGCCCCCATCCCCCAGCCCTCGTCCCCGCCCTCCGTCCGGCTGTCGGCCGCACCGGCCGGGTACCCCGCGCCGATGTACCCGCACCGGGCCACCGAGGCCCAGCACAGCGAGCGGCGGATCCGCAGCTTCCAGCCGCGCCGGGGCCGGATGACCCCCGCCCAGGCCGGCGCGCTGGACCGGGGCTGGGAGCGGTACGGCATCGCGATCGACGGCAGCCCGCTCTCGCTGCCCGACCTCTTCGGCAGCCTGCCGGTCACCCTGGAGATCGGCTTCGGCATGGGCGAGACGACCGCCGCGATGGCTGCCGCCGACCCGGCCACGGGCATCCTCGCCGCCGACGTGCACACCCCCGGCCACGGCAACCTGCTCCAGCTGCTGGAGCGCGGCGGCTCGCAGAACGTCCGCCTGGCGGCCGGCGACGCGGTGATCCTGCTGCGCGACATGCTGCCCGACGCCTCGCTGGCCGGCCTGCGGGTCTACTTCGCCGACCCGTGGCCGAAGCCGAAGCACCACAAGCGCCGCCTGGTCCAGCCGTCCTTCCTGGATCTGGTGCTGCCCCGGCTCGCGCCGGGCGCCCTGGTGCACTGCGCGACCGACTGGGAGCCGTACGCCGAGCAGATGCTGGAGGTGCTGACCGCCTCTCCCGAACTGGAGAACCTGCATCCCGAGGGCGACGGCACCGGCTGGACGGAGCCCGGGGAGCACCCGGCGGGCAGCGTGCCCGGCTACGCGCCGCGGCCCGACTGGCGGCCGGTGACCAAGTTCGAGCGGGCCGGCATCGCCAAGGGCCACGTGGTGCACGACCTGCTGTTCCGGCGCCGCTGAGCCGCCGCCGGGGCCCTGACCACCCAGGGTGACCCACGGTCACCCTTCCGCTACGGAATGGCCGGAGGCCTCCCGCGGGGGCGGCCCGTCGCCTACGCTGTGCCGCGTGAGCGGCCCGTCCCCCGGCAGGTCCGTCCGCGCGGCGGCCCGTGTCACGGACGCCCCGGACCAGCCCACGCGCACCGCCCGCACCCGGACGATCCCGGGGCCCCGGATGCGCGGGGTCCGCAGACTGCTGCCCCCCGCCGTGTCCGCCCCGTACCGCCTGCCCGCGCCGGCACCCGCCGGTGCGAGCGCGCTCACGGCCCTCGCCGGGCGCCGCCACCCGCTGCTGCGGCACCCGGCGCTGACCTCCGTCACCGCCGGTGCGGTGCTCGCGCTGGCCGGCTGCGCCGTACTGATCCTGCATCTCGTCCGGCGCCAGACCGGCACCACCGGCCTGTTCGTCGGCCTCGGGCTGGCCCTGCTGCCGCTGCCGTTCGTGCTCGGTGCGCTGGCCTGGCTCAACCAGACCTCCCGGGTGCCGCTGCGGCACCTGCTGTTCTGCCTCGCCTGGGGCTCCAGCGCCGCGACCACGGTGGCGATCCTCGCCAACGGCTGGGCCAGCGACTTCCTGCTCGCCCACGAGGGCCTGCGCGGCGAGACCCTGGTCGCCGACTTCGCGACCCCGCTGATCGAGGAGAGCGCCAAGGGGGCCGCCCTGCTGCTGCTCCTGCTGCCGCTGCGCCGCCGGCTCCGATGTCACGGCGACCGCCCCTGCGCCGCCCAGCTCCGCCGGTCCGGGCGCCCTCACGGCGGCGCCCGCACCCGGCCGCACCCCCGCGCGTACGCCCGCCTGCTCAGCGCGGTGCACGCCCGCCCGCACCTGCACCTGCGCCCCTACCTGCGCCCGCTCCCGTACCTGCGCCCCTATCCGCGCACCCCGGCCCACCCGCGCGCCCGCTCGCGGCCCCGGACGCTGGCCGCCGGGATCGTCCTCGGCGGCGTCACCGCCTGCGGCTTCGCCTTCACCGAGAACGCCCTCTACCTGGGCCGCGCGTTCACCGACGACCAGCAGCAGCGGCTCGACAGCATCGGCCTGGGCGCCACCCCGAGCCTGCGGGACTTCGACGGGACGGTGCAGACCTTCGTCCTGCGCGGCCTGCTGTCCCCGTTCGCCCACCCGCTGTTCACCGCGCTCACCGGTCTCGGCCTGGCCATCACCCTCACCACCGGGCGCCGCTGGCCGGCCAGGCTGGCGGCGCCGGGCGGGCTGCTGCTCGCGATGACCCTGCACGGCACCTGGAACGCCGCCGCCGGCCTCGGCACCCACGGCTTCCTGCTGGTGTACGGCGCGCTGATGGTGCCCTGCTTCGCCGCCCTGGTGGCGTTCGCGGTGTGGTCCACCACCAGGACCGCCCGCCATGCCGCGGGGCGCCCGCCCCCGCTCTGACCGGGGTGCCGGGCCGGGCTCCCCGGGAACCGATTTCCCATCCGGGCAACATCCACGTACTGTTGGGTTTACCGACGCGGGGTGGAGCAGCTCGGTAGCTCGCTGGGCTCATAACCCAGAGGTCGCAGGTTCAAATCCTGTCCCCGCTACTCAGTAGCACAGAAGGCCCGGAGGATCCGTCCTCCGGGCCTTCTGCTTTTCCCGGAGGTCTTTTCCCGGGAATCGCGTCCGGAATGCCCCACGCAGGCCGGCTGCCCGGCCGGCCTGGAACACGAACGGGCCGTGAACCTACCGATCAAAGAACGAACGGGTAAATTCCCCGAAATTCAGAGGCCGGGCGCCGCACGGGTCCGGATAATGATCCCCGCCGCAGGCATTTCGTCCTACGAATCGTCCTACGAATGCGGCCCCGACCTCTTCGGCAAGGAATACGCATGCCCTCCAAGCGTCTCGTTCACACCGCAGTCGTCTGCGCTCTCCTGGCCGTGGGCGCCACCGCGTGCAACGACGACGAGAAGGGCCAGGCCGCGGCCCCCGCCGGGGTCACGGCCACCCCTGCCGCGGCGACCAGCGCCGCCGCCGCGACCCCGACCGCCACCCCCACTGCCACGCCCACCCCGGCCAAGGTGCCGGGGATCGCGGTCGACACGCTGAGCGGGGAGGAGATCTCGAAGCAGGCGCAGACCGCGATGGGCTCGCTCACCTCGCTCAAGATCGACGGCAGCCTGAAGGCGGACGGCCAGTCCATCTCGCTGAACCTGGCGGCGGACAAGGCGGGCAACTGCGCCGGCACGGTCGGCATCACCGGGATCGGCACCGTCGAGATCGTCCACACCACGGCCCAGACCTGGATCAAGCCGGACGCGGCGTTCTGGAAGACCATCAGCACCCAGCAGGGCAGCCGCGACGGCGGCGCGGCCGCCGCCGAGATCTTCAAGGGCCGGTACCTGACCGGCGGGCAGAAGGACGCCACCCTGCAGGAGATGGCCGCGATGTGCGACCTCATCGACAGCATCGCGAAGGACGACAGCCCTTCGGGCAAGATCACCAAGGGCGCGGCCGGCACCACCAACGGCGTGAAGACCTTCAGTCTCACCACCACCGAGACGGACGGCACGTCCAGCACCCTGTACGTCGCCACCGAGGGCAAGCCCTACCTGGTCAAGCTGGAGCAGAGCGCCGGCAGCGAGCCCAGCGTGATGACCTTCGGCGAGTTCGACAAGCCGATCGCCGTCCAGGCGCCGCCGGCCGACAACGTGATCGACTACTCGGTGTTCCAGCAGAAGCTCAAGAGCGCCTGACCACCGTTCGGCCGGCCCGCCGGATTCGACCCGGAAAACCCGTTGCCTCTCCGCCGGTCGCCTGCCTATCGTGGCGGCACACTGAAAGGAGGTGATCCTGGTTGAGTACCGTCAGGATGTGTGAGGTGGCTGCTCGCTAGAGCCGCCCCTGCCTGTGCAGTTGAGGTCCTCGGTGGCCTCCGGCGGCAGGCGATTCCCAAGCAGTCACCCGGCCCGTGGGCTCACCGGAACATCCCCGGTGCCTCGGTGCCAGCAAGCCCGGCGCCGGGCTCTGGCAGCGAGGAGCAGCCCACGGGCCGTCTGCGTGTCCGGACCCCGGCCCGGCTGCCCGGAGGTTGCGGGCCGTGTGGCGGATGCCGCGTTTGGGTACAGTCGGCGCGACTTCTCGGTGCGGCGCAGGGGGTACGCGATGGCGGGGGTACGGCGGGTGCGGGGGCAGGCGGCCGGGAGTGCGCAGGCGTTGCGGACGGTGCAGCGGGGTGGCGGCGCGGCCCTGCTCGGGGTGGGCGTGGGAGGCCTGCTGCTGTTCGCGCTCGGCCGGGACGAGCCGTTGCAGGCGATCGGCGGCGGTCTGGTGGTGGCCGGAGCGGCCGCCGTCCTGGGGACCGCGCTCGGCTTCCTGTTCGGGGTGCCGCGGATGCGGGCCGGCGACCCGGCCGCCGGCGCCCGCGACTCGTACGTGCCGAACACCAACCTGGAGCAGGTCTCCGACTGGCTGACCAAGGTGCTGCTCGGCGTGGGCCTGACCCAGCTCGGCTCGCTCGGCACGCGGCTGCGCCAACTGGGCGACGCGCTGGCGCCCGCGCTCGGCGGCGACGCGGCGGTGGCGCCGTTCGCGGCGGCCCTGGTGCTGTACTTCCTGGTGCTGGGCTTCCTGGCCGGCTGGCTGGCGACCCGGCTGCTGCTGCCCCGGGCACTGTCGGACGCCGACCAGGCACTGGACCTCTTCCTGGCCGGCCAGGACCGCGACCGCAAGGGCGACAAGGTGGGCGCGGACGACCTGCGGGTGCGCGCGATGCAGCACCTGGGCCTGCTCGGCACCAGCACCGACCACCCGGGGACGGTCCGCGAGCAGCTGCCGCCGGCCGGTGACGCGACGCCGGAGGCGGTCGTCGCCGAAGTCCGCTCGACGGCCCGCCGCTCGGCACTGACGGCGCAGCAGGTGCGGGAGCTGTTCGAGGCCGCCTCGGACGGCCGCCGGATCCAGGCGCTGGCCCTGATGCAGGGCGATCCCGCACTGGCCGACCTGTCCAGCGTGCTGGACGCGATCGAGCACCCCCGGTCGGGCTTCGAGCAGTACCACGCGCTGCTGGCGGCGCGCGGCCTGGTCTCCCGCCTGGCCACCGCCGACTGGCACCGGCTGCGGGACGCCGTGACCGCCCAGCTGGTCGCCGCCGACGGCATCCCCTACGGGTCGGACCGGAGCTGGCTGGCGGAGAAGATCCTCGCCCGGCCGGACCCGGCCCCCGCCGTGCCCCGCCAGCCGACGCCGGCCGGCTAGGCCCCGGGGCCCGGCGGGCCTCAGGCGGGTTCGAGGAAGACGTCCCGCAGGCGGGCCAGGCCGTCCGGGCCGAGGCCCGCCTCGGACAGGAAACCCTCGACGGAGCCGTAGCGGGTGCGCAGGGCGGCGAGGGTGCCGGTGATCAGCTCGGGCCCGACGGTGTCGGTGAGCCGGACGACGCCGTTGCCGTCGACGTACTCCTGCGGGCCGTCGAGCACGCCGAGGCCGAGGTTGGAGAGCAGGTAGTCGTCGACGATGTCCCGGTCGGCGACGCCGAGGGCGCTGAGCAGCACGGCGACGGAGATGCCGGTGCGGTCGCGGCCGACGGCGCAGTGCAGGACGGCCGGCAGCGTGCCGGGTTCGGCGAACCGGCCGAGCAGGGCCGGCAGGGTGTCGGCGGCGGTGTCGGTGATCACGTCGTAGGCCTCGGCGAGCGGCTTGCCGTAGTGGTCCTCGCCGTTCTGCGGGAGCAGCGGGTGGTGCGCGGCGGCGGCGTCCAGGTCGTGCAGGCGGTCGGGCCAGCGCTCGATCTCGGCCGGGTCGCGCAGGTCGAACACGGTGCGGATGCCGAGCTTGGCGAACAGCCCGGCCCCCTCGGGGGTGAGTTCGGCGAGCCATCCGGTGCGGTAGAGCAGGCCCGTCCGGACCTTCGCCCCGTCGGCGGTGCTGAATCCGCCCACGTCACGGGCGTTGCGGACGCCGGGTATGTCCAGCAGCCGGTCGGCTCCGGGCAGGTCGTGGTGGTCGGCGACGGTTCTGCTCTCGGTGAGGTCCATGGTCGGACACGCTAGCGGGCAGCGCTGTCGCCGGTCCGTCCTTTTCCGGTACGGGCGGTGAAGGCGTGGGTCAGCACCAGGACGCGCCGGGTGCGGCCGTCGCCGGGGCGGGGGAACACCCGGATCTCGCTGCTGACCCGGCGCCCGCCGAGGGCGCGCCGCAGGTCGTCGAGGTGCGGGCAGCGCCGGCCGGCACCGTCGTGCAGCGGATAGACCCGGACCTCGCCGCCCGGCGCGGTGACCCGGGCGAGTTCGAGCAGTCCGGCGAGCTGCCGCTCGGGGGTGAACGTCTCGGGGTGGGCGAGCAGCAGGTAGGCGCTGAGGGTGAGGGCGAAGGTGTGGTCGGTGAAGGGGAGCCGGGGCAGGGCGGCGGCGATGTAGTCGTGCGGGTGGGCGGCGGTGTCGGCGGTGAACAGCCGGCGGGCGCGGTCCCAGCTGCGCAGGTAGCGCTCGTACGGGAGGTGCCGGGGCGCCGGGTACAGGTGCGGGGCGCTGCGGATGGCGCCCGCCATCACCTCCCGGCCGGCCAGCGCCCGGGCGGCCACGACGGGCGGCGGGGCGGCGTACACGGGGTCGGCGGCGATGACGCGGCAGCCGAGTGCGCGGGCCTCGGCGGTGAGGCCGGCCGCGCCGCCGGGGCAGTCCAGGACGGGGCCGGGGACGGCGGCGAGCTCGGCCCGGGTGAGGCCGAACAGCGCGCAGTACTCGTCGAGCGGGCGCGAGGTGATCGGGATCCGCAGGGCGGCGGCGGCAACGGCGGCGGCGGGGTCGGCCATGTCGGCCATCCGAACACGGGCCGGACCGGGCCGCATCCGGGACGCCGCAGGGCCCGGCCGCGGTGGCTGTCTCTTATACACATC
>NZ_JBHUWW010000138.1:0-23327 GCF_042669755.1 Kitasatospora sp. NPDC057223
CCTCCGGATTGCTCCGGAGGGGGCGCCGACGGTTGTTCAGAGCTTGCGCAGCAGCGCGCGGCGGACCTTGTGGTCGGCGCCCTTCTGCAGGATCAGGGTCGCCCGGCCGCGGGTGGGCAGGACGTTCTCCAGCAGGTTGGGCTTGTTGATGGTGCGCCAGACCTGGCGGCCGTAGTCCATCGCCTCCGCCTCCGGCACCTCGGTGAAGCGGCGGAAGTAGGAGTTCGGGTCCTGGAAGGCCGTGTCGCGCAGCTTCTTGAAGCGGGACAGGTACCAGTTCTCGATGTCGTCCGTCCGGGCGTCGACGTAGATCGAGAAGTCGAAGTAGTCGGCGACGGCGAGCCGGGTGCGGCCGTCGGTGCCCGGCAGGGCCGGCTGGAGGACGTTCAGGCCCTCCACGATCAGGATGTCCGGGCGCTCCACGGTGAGGTGGCGGTCCGGCACGATGTCGTAGACCAGGTGCGAGTACACCGGGGCGCTCACCCGGTCCTTGCCCGCCTTCACGTCCGCGACGAAGCGCATCAGCGCCCGGCGGTCGTACGACTCGGGGAACCCCTTGCGGGCCATCAGGCCGCGCCGCCGCAGCTCCGCGTTGGGCAGCAGGAAGCCGTCCGTGGTGACCAGCTCGACCCGCGGGTGCTCGGGCCAGCGGGCCAGCAGCGCCTGCAGCAGCCGGGCGGTGGTGGACTTGCCCACCGCCACGGAGCCGGCCACGCCGATCACGAACGGGGTGCGGGTGCGTTCGGTGTCCCCGGTGTCCAGGAAGCTGCCCACCGCCCCGCGCAGCTCGTGGGTGGCGTGGATGTAGAGGTTCAGGAGGCGGGACAGCGGCAGGTAGACGTCCCGGACCTCGTCCAGGTCGAGGGCGGTACCGAGGCCGCGGAGCCGTTCCACCTCCTCGGCCGTCAGCGGGAGGGGCGTACGCTCGCGCAGCGCGCTCCACTCGGCCCGGCTCAGGTCGACGTACGGCGACGGTGAGGGGCCGGGCGTGGCGGCGCCCCGCGTACAGAGTTCGGTCAGCACATGCTCCATTGTGGGCCGTACGGGCCGTACGGGCTGCTGTGGTGTCTGTCACGCTGAGTGTGCGCAAGCCGCTGAGCGTCGGCTGAAGCGGCCCGGAGGCGGCCGGCAGACGGGGGGCGGCGTCGCGGCGTCCGGGCTGTCGCCCGGACGGTTTCTCCTCAGTCGCCGCAGCTCCGCTGCCACTCCGTCGTCGGCACCGCCCGGACTCGGCCCGAACGTCGCTCCTTCGCCCGCCCCCCGTCTGCCGGTCGCCTTATGCTGGCACGCATGTGCGGAATTGTTGGATATGTGGGCGCTCAGCCCGCTCTTGACGTAGTAATCGCAGGTCTGCAACGGCTGGAGTACCGGGGGTACGACTCCGCCGGTGTGGCCGTCCAGACCCTTGGCTCCGACGGGCAGTGGAGCCTCGCCACCGACAAGCGGGCCGGCAAGCTCGCCAACCTTCAGAAGTCGCTCGCCGAGGTGCCTCTCCCCGGCGGCACCACCGGAATCGGCCACACCAGGTGGGCCACCCACGGCGGTCCGACGGACGCCAACGCCCACCCCCACCTGGACGACGCGGCCAAGGTCGCGGTCGTCCACAACGGCATCATCGAGAACTTCGCCCAGCTGCGGGCGGAGCTCGCCGAGCGCGGTCACACGCTGCGCTCGGAGACCGACACCGAGGTCGTCGCCCACCTGCTGGGCGAGGCCTACGACGGTGACCTCGCCGAGGCCATGCGGGTGGTCTGCGGCCGCCTCGACGGCGCGTTCACCCTCGTCGCCGTGCACTCCGACGCCCCGGACGTGGTCGTCGGCGCGCGCCGCAACTCGCCGCTGGTGGTCGGGCGCGGCGTGGGCGAGAACTTCCTCGCCTCCGACGTCGCGGCGTTCATCGCGTTCACCCGCGAGGCGATCGAGCTGGGCCAGGACCAGGTGGTCGAGCTGCGCCCCGAGGGCGTGACGGTCACCAACTTCGACGGCACCCCCGCCGAGGTGCGCGAGTACCACGTCGACTGGGACGCCTCGGCCGCCGAGAAGGGCGGCTACGACTACTTCATGCTCAAGGAGATCGCCGAGCAGCCGAAGGCCGTCGCCGACACCCTCCTCGGCCGGATCGGCACCGACGGCCGGCTCACCCTCGACGAGCTGCGGATCGCCGACGCGGACCTGCGCGCCGTCGACAAGGTCGTCATCGTGGCCTGCGGCACCGCGTTCCACGCCGGCATGATCGCGAAGTACGCGATCGAGCACTGGACCAGGATCGCCTGCGAGGTCGAGGTGGCCTCCGAGTTCCGCTACCGGGACCCGATCCTGGACGAGCGGACGCTGGTCATCGCCATCTCGCAGTCCGGCGAGACGATGGACACCCTGATGGCGCTGCGGCACGCCCGCGAGCAGGGCGCCAAGGTGCTGGCGATCTGCAACACCAACGGCTCGACCATCCCGCGCGAGTCCGACGCGGTGCTCTACACCCACGCCGGCCCCGAGGTCGCGGTCGCCTCCACCAAGGCGTTCCTGACCCAGCTGGTCGCCTGCTACCTGGTCGCGCTGTACCTCGGCCAGGTCCGCGGCACCAAGTGGGGCGACGAGATCTTCGCCGTCATCAAGGAGCTCGGCCAGGCGCCGAAGGCCATCGAGCAGGTCCTGGAGACCATGGAGCCGGTCCGCGAGCTGGCCCGCTCGCTCGCGGACGCCAAGTCGGTGCTGTTCCTCGGCCGGCACGTGGGCTTCCCGGTCGCCCTGGAGGGTGCGCTCAAGCTCAAGGAGCTGGCGTACATGCACGCCGAGGGCTTCGCGGCGGGCGAGCTCAAGCACGGGCCGATCGCGCTGATCGAGGAGGGCCTGCCCGTCGTGGTGGTCGTCCCCTCGCCGCGTGGGCGTTCGATCCTGCACGACAAGATCGTCTCCAACATCCAGGAGATCCGGGCCCGCGGCGCGCGGACCATCGTGATCGCCGAGGAGGGCGACGAGGCGGTCGTCCCGTACGCCGACCACCTGATCCGCATCCCGGTCACGCCGGTGCTGCTCCAGCCGCTGGTGTCGACGGTGCCGCTGCAGGTCTTCGCCTGCGAGCTGGCCACCGCCAAGGGCCACGAGGTGGACCAGCCGCGCAACCTGGCGAAGTCGGTCACGGTCGAATAGGCCGGACGGGTGCCCCTGCGGTCGCTGTGCCCTGCCGCAGGGGCGCCCTGCCGAAGTGGTGCCCTGCCGAAGTGGTGCCGTGTCCAGCGCGAACGAGAACGGCGCCGGCAGGTCGAGCGGCTTGCCGAAGGCGACCCGGGTGCGGGCGGTGCAGTCCCCGTCCTCCGGGTCCGTGCAGAGCGTGACGTGGCCGTCGCCGCGGTCGACCAGCAGGTGGCAGGGGACGCCGGCGGCGGCGTGGCCGAGGCGCTCCGGACCGAGGTCCTTGGCGGGGCCGGTGGACGTGACCTCCGGGACGTACCGGTCGTGCCGCGCAACACCGTGGGGCTGCGGGCCGGCGCCGGAGGGCTTCGAAGCGGCTCTCACCCGAAGGTGTGCCGTAAGGTCCCGGGCAGCGAGGGACCGTGGCGGAGGAGTGTTGAGCGTGATCATCGGGGTCGGGATCGACGTGGCCGGGATCGAGCGGTTCGGGGAGGCGCTGGAGCGCACGCCCGGGATGGCCGAGCGGCTGTTCACCGGGGCCGAGCTGACGCTGCCGTCCGGGGCGCGGCGCGGAACGGCCTCGCTGGCCGCGCGGTTCGCCGCGAAGGAGGCGCTGGCCAAGGCCCTCGGCGCGCCCGCCGGGCTGGCCTGGCACGACGCCGAGGTGCACACCGAGGCGTCCGGCCGGCCGGTGCTGCGGGTGACCGGGACGGTCGCGGCCCGCGCCGCCGAACTCGGCGTCAGCTCGTGGCACGTGTCGCTCAGCCACGATGCGGGCGTAGCGTCGGCGGTAGTGATCGCCGAAGGCTGAGACCCTCGCCGAGACCCTCCAGGAGGCCGAGGAATGCGCCACGCCCACACCGTCGAGCAGATCCGGACCGCCGAGGCCGCGCTGATGGCCCGGCTGCCCGACGGCACCCTGATGCAACGGGCCGCCGCCGGCCTCGCCGCGACCTGCGCCCGGCTGCTGGCGGACCGCCGCGGCCGGGTCTACGGCAGCCGGGTGGTGGTGCTCGCGGGCAGCGGCGACAACGGCGGTGACGCCCTGTACGCCGGTGCGCTGCTGGCCCGGCGCGGCGCCGCCGTCACCGCCGTGCTGCTCGCCCCGGAGAAGGCGCACGCGGCCGGCCTGGCCGCGCTGCTGGCCGCCCGGGGCCGGGTGCTGACCGGGCAGCAGGACGGCCTGGCCGCCTTCGCCGCCGCCGACCTCGCCCTGGACGGGATCGTCGGCATCGGCGGCCGGGGCGGCCTGCGGCCCGCCGCGCAGCCGTACGCCGCCGGGCCGCGCCCCGGCCTGGTCGTCGCGGTGGACGTGCCGAGCGGTGTGGACGCCGACACCGGCGAGGTGCCGGGCGCGGCCCTCCGGGCGGACGTCACGGTGGTCTTCGGCAGCTACAAGCCGGGACTGCTGGTCGACCCGGGCGCCTCGTACGCCGGGGCGGTGCAGCTGGTCGGGATCGGCCTCGACCTGCCGGACGCGGCCCTGACGGCCCTCCAGCACGAGGACGTGGCGGCCCTGCTGCCCCGGCCCGGGGCGGAGAGCGACAAGTACCGGCGGGGCGTGGTCGGGATCGCGGCCGGCTCGGCGAAGTACCCGGGGGCGGCCGTGCTCGCGGTCGCGGGGGCGCTGCGCGGGGGCGCGGGCGCGGTGCGGTACGTGGGGTCGGCGGCGGAGGAGGTCGTCCGGCGGTTCCCCGAGGTGCTGGTCACCGAGGGCGGGCCGGCCGGTGCCGGGCGGGTGCAGGCCTGGGTGGTCGGGCCGGGCGGGGGCGAGGGCGCCGAGCAGGCGCTGCGGGAGGCGCTGGCGGCCGACGTCCCCGTCCTGGTCGACGCGGACGGCCTCACCGAGCTGGCCAGGCTGGGCCCGGCCGCGCTGGCCGGGCGCACCGCCCCGACCCTGCTCACCCCGCACACCGGCGAGGCCGCCCGGCTGCTCGCCGGCGCGGACGGCGGACCGCCCCCGGACGCCGGCGGTCTGGCGGCGGCCCGGCTGCGCACCGCGCGCCGGCTGGCGGCCGGCTACCGGGCGACGGTGCTGCTGAAGGGCTCGACCACGGTCGTCGCCGAGCCCACCGGCGCGGCCCGGGTCAATCCGACCGGCACCTCGTGGCTGGCCACGGCCGGCAGCGGGGACGTCCTGGCGGGGTTGGCCGGTTCGCTGCTGGCGGCCGGCCTGGGCCCGCTGGACGCCGCCTCCGTCGCGGCCTGCCTGCACGGCCTGGCCGGGCGCCGGGCCGCCGGCAGCGGCGCCCCGGTGGCGGCGACGGACGTGGCCCGGGCGTTGCCGGCGGTCTGGCGGAGCGTCCACCCGGCCGCTCCGGGCCGATGACGGGCCGCCGCCCGGGGCGCGGCGACGCCGGGTCGTTCGGCAGGCACCCGGGGCGGTCTGGGAGACTGACCCCGATGACAACTGCGAAGACGACCGGGCGGGCCACCTTCACCGACGCCCCCGGCCGACACCACCGGGCTGAGGCGACCATCGATCTGGCCGCCCTGCGCGCCAACCTGGCCGCCCTGCGCGAGCGCACCGGCGGCCCCGCGGTGATGGCCGTGGTCAAGGCGGACGCCTACGGCCACGGCGCGCTGCCGTGCGCCCTGGCCGCGCTGGAGGCGGGCGCGAGCTGGCTCGGCGCGGCGACCCCGGAGGAGGCGCTCGCGCTGCGCGCCGCCGGCATCGGCCCGGACCGCGCCCGCATCCTGTGCTGGCTGTGGACCCCGGGCGGCCCGTGGGCGCAGGCGCTGCGGGCCGGCATCGACATCTCCGTCAGCGGGCAGTGGGCGCTCGACGAACTGCTGGCCGCCGTCCGCGAGAGCGGCGTGCCGGCCCGGGTGCACCTGAAGGCCGACACCGGCCTCGGGCGGGGCGGCTGCCAGCCGCGGGACTGGCCCGACCTGGTCGCCGCCGCGCTGCGGGCCGAGGCCGAGGGCCTGCTGACCGTGGCCGGCCTCTGGTCGCACTTCGCGGCGGCGGACGAGCCCGGCCACCCGTCCATCCAGCTCCAGCTGGACGGCTTCGCCGCCGCGCTGGCGTACGCGGAGGGCATGGGGGTGCGGCCCGAGGTCCGCCACCTGGCGAACTCGCCGGCCACCCTGCTGCTCCCGCAGTCGCACTACGACCTGGTCCGCCCCGGCCTCGCGATGTACGGGCTCTCGCCCGTCCCCGAGGTCGGCGCCCCGGGCGACTTCGGGCTGCGCCCGGTGATGTCGCTGACGGCCCGGCTGGCCCTGGTCAAGGAAGTCCCCGGCGGACACGGTGTCAGCTACGGCCACCACTACACCACCGCGGGCCCCACCACGCTGGGCCTCGTCCCGCTCGGCTACGCGGACGGCATCCCCCGGCACGCCAGCAACACCGGGCCGGTGCAGATCGGCGGCAAGTGGCGCACGGTGGCCGGCCGGGTCGCGATGGACCAGTTCGTGGTCGACCTCGGCGGGGACACCCCGGCGGTCGGCGAGGACGTCCTGCTGTTCGGCAGCGGCGAGCACGGCGAGCCGACGGCCGAGGACTGGGCGCTGGCCTGCGGCACCATCTCGTACGAGATCGTCACCCGGGTCGGTACCCGGGTGCCCCGGCGCTACGTCGGGGCGACCCCGGCCGGCGGCTTCCCGGCGGGCGGCCCCGGGGCATGAGCGAGGACGACGGCAACCCGATCGCGGCCATCGCGAGCGCCTCGGCCGGCGTCAGCCGGGCCGGCCTGATCGGCATCTCGGTCGGCGTGGTCGCCGCCGGCGCCGCCGCCGGGGTCGCGGTGGAGCGGCTCACCGTCGGCCGGGCGATGCGCCGCCGGGCCCGCGAGGCCCTGGACGCCACCGCCCCCTACGGCTCGGTGCGCGGGCGCCCGCGCACCGTCGCGGCCCCCGACGGCACCGAGCTGTACGTCGAGCTGGACGGCCCCGGCTGGCCCGGCCCCGCCCAGCCGTACCCCGAGGACGACGGCAGGGGCCCGCGCCGGGCCTGGTTCGCCCGGCGGCGCGGCGAGAGCGGCCCGACCGGTGCCGGCGACGGCCAGGGCGTCGACCGGGCCGGGCTGCCCGGGGTGCTGGCAGGCTCCGGCGTGCTGGCGCGGGCGGGCAGCCGCAGGAGCTTCGGCAGCCCGACGACCAGCGGCGCCGCCCCGCTGACCGTGGTGTTCTGCCACGGCTACTGCCTCAACCAGGACGCCTGGCACTTCCAGCGGGTCGCGCTGCGCGACAGCCTGCGGCTGGTCCTCTGGGACCAGCGCAGCCACGGCCGCTCCGAACGCTCCCGCTCCCACCTGGCCGGCGAGCCGACCAGCATCGACGGCCTCGGCGGGGATCTCAAGGCCGTCCTGGACGCCGTCGTGCCCGAGGGCCCGATCGTGCTGGTCGGCCACTCGATGGGCGGCATGACGGTGATGGCGCTCGCCGAGCAGCACCCGGAGCTGTTCCGCGACCGGGTCGCCGGGGTCGCGCTGATCGGCACCCTGGCGGGCGACTGGGACAGCGTCAGCCTCGGCCTGCCGGCCGTCGGCGCCAAACTGTTCCGGCGGGTCGCACCCGGTGTGGTCAAGCTGCTCGGCCGGCAGGTCGGACTGGTCGAGGCGACCCGGCGGTTCGGCGCGGACTTCGCCGCCGTCCTCTACCGCCGGTTCTCCTTCGGCGGCAAGGACGTCGACCCGGGTGTGGTCCGCTTCGCGGAACAGCTGCTCGACGCCACCCCGATCGACGTGGTCGCCGAGTTCTACCCGGCCTTCAGCGCGCACGACAAGCTGGCCGCACTCGCCGCCCTCCGGGGCGTCCCGACCCTCGTGCTGGCCGGCACCAAGGACCTGCTCACCCCGCCCGGCCACAGCGAGGCGATCGCCCGGGCCCTGCCGGACGCCGAACTCGTCCTGGTCGAGAACGCCGGGCACCTGGTCATGCTGGAGTGCCCCGACCTGGTCGACCGGCACCTCGCCGGGCTCCTGCAGCGGGCCGCCGAGTACCGGGGCGCGGCCGCGCTGCCGCAGGCCGTCCGGGAGCTCGCCGGACCACAGCCGCTCTGAGACGCCGGTGGCCGCGCCCGGTGCGGCCGTGGGCCCGGGGCTGACGACGGCGGCCTTCGCCCTGGTCGGTGATGCGGAGGTCCGCACGCGGGCCGATGGCGGCGTCCGGCCCCTCGCCGAGGGGGCAGAGCGCGGCCCGCGCCGGATGTGGCACCGTAGCGGTGGCGGCCGACCGGCGGCGCCGTACGGATCGAAGGGCACGACACACGCATGGGCTCGCACGCCACTCTCACCGTTCCCACTCCCGAGCGGATGGGCCGGCTCGGCCGGGAACTGGCCGCGCTGCTGCGCCCCGGCGACCTGGTGCTGCTCTCCGGCGAGCTGGGGGCGGGCAAGACGACGCTGACCCGGGGCCTGGGGGAGGGGCTCGGGGTGCGGGGGGCCGTCACCTCCCCGACCTTCGTGATCGCCCGGGTGCACCCGTCGCTGGTCGGCGGACCGGCCCTGGTGCACGTGGACGCGTACCGGCTGGGCGGCGGCCTCGACGAGATGGAGGACCTCGACCTGGACGTCTCGCTGCCGGACTCGGTGGTGGTCGTCGAGTGGGGCGAGGGCAAGGTCGAGCAGCTCTCCGAGGACCGGCTCGAAGTCCGGATCGAGCGCACGCTCGGCGGCGCGGTGCCCGCTGCCGGGGCGCCGGCCGAGGCCGAGGACGGCTCCGACCCGAGGCGGGTGGTGCTGACCGGGCTCGGGGCCCGCTGGGACGGCGCCGCCCTGGCCGCGCTCGCCGGAGGGTGAGGCCGGTTTTTCCGACAGACTGTCGGTACGGTGTTGCGGCCGGGGCGCCGGGCATGGTGGGATGGTGCTTCGGTTAGGTCTGCCTAACTAGGGAGGCGCCATGTCGAGCACCACCCCCGCCCCGGAGCGCGCACCGCGTGACGGGGCCGGCGAAGCAGCAGCCCGTCCCGTACCCGGCTCCGCTTCCGTCACCGGGCCGGCGATGCGGAGACTGCTGGCCGCCTGTGCGGCCGCCGAGGCCGTGTCCACCCCGCCCGGGCAGCCCGGGCCGAGGGAGCACCGTACGGCCGCCTGAGCCGTGGCCGGCGGCCCGTCCGGGCGCCCCGGTCAGGCGATGACCACGACCTTCGTCCCGTTCGGCGCGAAGTCCCAGAGCAACTGGCCGTCCTGCCGGCTCTGGCGGATGCCGCCGGTCTTGGCCGCCGGGTCGGCGGTCGGCGTGGCGCCGTCCTGGGCCGCGCTGAAGCCGAACACGATCCCGTTCTGCTGGGTGAACAGCACCACGTGCTCGATCTGCTTGCCGTCGGTGCCCGTGGTGGTCGGCCGCCGGTTGTAGACCGTGTAGCTGCCCACCGTCGGATCCACCGAGCCCGGTGTGACCGCGAAGGCCGCCTGGACCTGCGGGGTCTTCTTCGGGTCGACCAGCCAGACGTGGTGCGTGCCCACCGAGTAGACCACCCGCAGGCCGGTGCCCGAGGTGGTGGGCAGGGCGGGCATGGTCGGCGTGGCCGAGGCACTTGGCGCGGCGGCGGCGGCCGTGCCGGAGGCGGACGGCGAGGGGCCGGCCGAGGTGGCGCTCACCCCGGGCTTCGGTCCGCCCGCGCGGTCCTGGGCGCCGTTGGCCTGGAAGGCCAGCAGGCTCACGACCGCCAGGGCCCCCAGGGTCAGCCCGGTGACCACCACTCCAGGACCCAACTTCGCCACGTGTGCTCCCACCGCCGTCCGGAAACCGTCGGCCCCAATCGTGCCAGGTCCGCCGGGCCCGGCCGCACCGATCCGCACGTGTGTTCCGCAACGGCACGGAAAGTCGATCCGCCGGGGCGTGGCCGCCCGGCACCCGGGCGACGCCGTTCCCCGTCCACCGGGCGGTCTAACCTGGACCCGTGCTGCTGCTCGCGTTCGACACCGCCACCCCCGCCGTCACCGCCGCCGTCCACGACGGCACGACCGTCCTGGCCGAGGCCTACCAGCTCGATGCCAGACGCCACGGCGAACTGCTCCTCCCCGCCATCGACCGGGTGCTGCGGGAGGCCGGTGTCGACAAGCACCGGCTGACCGGCATCGCCGTCGGCGTCGGGCCCGGCCCGTACACCGGCCTGCGGGTCGGCCTGGTCACCGCCGCCGCGCTGGGCGACGCCCTCGGCCTGCCCGTGCACGGCGTCTGCACCCTCGACGCGATCGCCCACCAGGCCCGCGCCGAAGGCCTGGCCGGCCCGTTCACCGTCGCCACCGACGCGCGCCGCAAGGAGGTCTACTGGGCCTCCTACGACGCCGACGGCGCCCGCACCGAGGGCCCTGCGGTGGACCGCCCCGCCGACCTGGCGCCCGGCCCGCAGTCGGTCGGCGCCGGCGCGCTGCTCTACCCCGGCGCCTTCCCCGACGCCCACGGCCCCGAGCACGTCTCGGCCGGCGCGCTCGCCGGGTACGCCGCCGCCGAGCTGGCCGCCGGGCGCGAGCTGCTGCCCAACATCCCGCTGTACCTGCGGCGCCCGGACGCCCAGGTGCCCGCCGGCTACAAGGCGGTGCTCCCGGCGTGAGCCCCGGCCCGAACGGCGGCGCCGCCGGCCCGAACGGCGTCACGCTGCGCCCCATGCGCTGGTGGGACATCGCCCCGGTGATGGAGCTGGAGCTTCGGCTCTTCCCCGAGGACGCCTGGTCCACCGGGATGTACTGGTCCGAACTCGCCGAGACGCACCCCGGCGGCACCCGCCACTACACCGTCGCCGTCACCCCCGACGGGGCCGTGGCCGGCTACGCGGGCCTGATGGCGGTGGCCGGCGAGGGCGACGTGCAGACCATCGCGGTCGACGACCGGCTGCAGGGCGCCGGCCTGGGCGCCGCGCTGCTCGCCGACCTGATCGGCGAGGCCGCCCGGCGCGGCTGCGCCGAACTGCTGCTGGAGGTCCGGGTCGACAACCCGCGGGCCCAGCGGCTGTACGAGCGCTTCGGTTTCGAGCCGGTGGGCATCCGGCGCGGCTACTACCAGCCCGCCAATGTCGACGCCCTCGTGATGCGCCTCGACCACCCCGCGCTCGACCACCCCACGACAGATGTGAAGACCGACGTGAACAAGGATCCCCGTCATGGCTGACGAACCGCTCGTCCTCGGCATCGAGACCTCCTGCGACGAGACCGGCGTGGGCATCGTGCGCGGCACCACCCTGCTTGCCGACGCGGTGGCCTCCAGCGTCAACGACCACGCCCGCTTCGGCGGCGTGGTGCCCGAGATCGCCAGCCGCGCGCACCTGGAGGCGATGGTCCCGACCATCCGGCGGGCGCTGGAGACGGCCGGCGTCAAGGCCTCCGACCTGGACGGGATCGCCGTCACCGCCGGCCCGGGCCTGGCCGGCGCGCTGCTGGTCGGCGTCTCCGCCGCGAAGGCGTACGCCTGGGCGCTCGACAAGCCGCTGTACGGCGTCAACCACCTCGCCTCGCACATCTGCGTGGACCAGCTGGAGCACGGCCGGCTGCCCTCGCCCACGATGGCCCTGCTGGTCTCCGGCGGGCACTCCTCGCTGCTGCTCAGCGAGGACATCACCAGTGACGTCCGCCCGCTCGGCGCGACCATCGACGACGCGGCCGGCGAGGCCTTCGACAAGGTCGCCCGGGTGCTCGGCCTCGGCTTCCCCGGCGGCCCGGTGGTCGACCGGATGGCCCGCGAGGGCGACCCGAGGGCGATCGCCTTCCCGCGCGGGCTGAGCGGCGCGAAGGACCCGGCCTACGACTTCTCGTTCTCCGGCCTGAAGACCGCCGTCGCCCGCTGGGTCGAGGCGAAGCGGCGGGCCGGCGAGGAGGTGCCGGTCGCGGACGTCGCCGCGTCCTTCCAGGAGGCGGTCACCGACGTGCTGACCCGCAAGGCGGTCCGGGCCTGCCGCGACAACGGCGTCGACCACCTGATGATCGGCGGCGGCGTGGCCGCCAACTCGCGGCTGCGCGAGATGGCCCAGCAGCGCTGCGACAAGGCCGGGATCCGGCTGCGGGTGCCGCGCCCTGGCCTGTGCACCGACAACGGTGCGATGGTCGCCGCGCTCGGCGCCGAGATGGTCTGGCGGGGCCGTTCGCCCTCCTCGGCCGACCTGTCCGCCGACTCCTCGCTGCCGGTCACCGAGACCCACGTCCCGGCCACCGCGGCACCTGAGCACACGGACGTGCACGGCGAGGCGCTCCGGGCGCTCGGCGGCGGCCGGTGACCCGCGCCGCGATGTGGGAGGCCCGGGCGGCCGACGGCCGCGGCGCCGAACTCCTCGCCTGGGTGCGCTCCGCCGTGCTGCCCGCGCTGCGCGGCTCGGCCGGCCTCGTCCGCACGGAGCTGCTCGGCGCGCCCGGCGACCGGGTGCTGCTGATCACCTGGTGGGACGGCGAGCCGCTGCCGGTCACGGACCCGCCCGCCGCGCTGCTCGGCCGCCCGGTGCACCGCTGGGCGTTCACCAGCGAGCACGTCGAGTAGCCGGCCCGGGCCCGGCGCGCCCGGCCGGTCACCCGGCGTCGCGGGCCGTGCCGGTAGCGTGCTCCTGGGAGTCTGCTGGACGATTTCGGGGAGCACGGCGCGGTGACGACGGACGGCTTGGGCAGGGCGGGCATGTACGCGGTGGGGGCACTGGCGTTCGCGGCACTCCTCAGCGGCTGCGGGGGCGGTACCGGCCGCGCCCCGGCGGCGAGGAGCGGCACGCCGCAACCGGTCGTCCCGTCCGGGGCCGGCACACCGGCGCCCGCCCCGGCGCCGGTGACCGCGGTGCCGACGGCCGCGGGGAGCGCCGCGGGCGCCCCGGCCGCCTGGGCGAAGTGGAACCTGAAGCCGCTGCCCGCCGCGCCGGCCGCGCCCGCCGACAAGCCGGTGAAGCTGACCGCCACCGGCGCCGTCCCCGTCCTCAGCGACATCAGGACCACCGACAGGGTCGTCTTCGTCACGATCGACGACGGGGCCGAGAAGGACCCGAAGTTCGTCGAGATGCTGACCGACCTCAGGGTGCCGGTCTCGATGTTCCTGACCCGCGACATCGTCAAGGACGACTACGGCTACTTCAAGCCGTTGCAGGCCCTCGGCAACCACATCCACAACCACACCGTCGACCACCCGGCGATGAGCACCAAGCCGGCCGACGTGCAGAAGGCCGAGGTCTGCAACGCGCAGGCCGCGCTCACCCAGCAGTACGGCACGGCGCCGCTGCTCTTCCGCCCCCCGTACGGCGACGGGGCGAACACCGCGGCGCTCAACACGGCGGTGCAGCAGTGCGGGCCGCGCGCGATCGTGCTCTGGCGCGAGTCGATGCAGATCCACGACATGCAGTACCAGGCGGCCGACAAGAAGCTGCGGCCCGGCGACATCGTCCTCGCGCACTTCCGCGGCCCGAAGGACCTCAAGGGCGAGACGATGACCCAGATGTTCGGCGAGCTGCTCAGCCGGATCCAGGAGCAGGGCTTCGCGGTGGCCCGGCTGGAGGACTACATCCAGCCACCGGCCTAGGTCTGCGCCTGCGCCTGGTCCGGGCCTCCGGCCGGGGCCGTCACCGGCCGGCCGATCATCATCAGGTGCCCGTCGCCGACCCGCGACAGGATGACGGTCGCGGAGTTGGGCCCCTCGGGCTTCAGCTTGCGCCGCAGTTCCTCCGGGGTCATCGCGAGGCCGCGCTTCTTGATCACCACGGTGCCGGCGCCGCGCTCGCGCAGCAGCGCCTTCAGCCGCTTCACGTTGAACGGCAGCACGTCGGTGAGCTCGTACGCGTGGGCGTGCGCGGTGGGCACCAGGTGGTCCGCCGTCACGTACGCGATCATCGGGTCGATCAGCCGGCCGCCGACCTCCCGGGCGACCTCGGCGACCAGGTGGGCGCGGATCACCGCGCCGTCCGGCTCGTACAGGTAGCGCCCGACCGGCCCGGCGGCCGGGTCCGGCAGGTCGCCCCCGGTCAGGGTGGCGCCGAGCGGCAGCAGGGTCGCCCGGTGGCGGTGGTCCGCCCCGGTGCCGAACCAGAGCACGGCCTCCTTCACGTCGCCGTGGTCGGACACCCACTCCGCCTCGGCGTCCTCGGGGACCAGCTCGTGCGGGATGCCCGGCGCGATCTTCAGCGCCCCGACCGGCGTCCGGCGCGCGGCCCCGACGGCCCAGGACAGCGGCGGGGAGTACGCCTCGGGGTCGAACACCCTGCCCTTGGAGGTCCGCCGGCCCGGGTCGGTGAACACCGCGTCGTAGCCCGTCACGTCGACGTCCGCGACGTCCGCGCAGCGCACCTCCACCAGCTCCGCCACGCCGAGCGCCGCGGCGTTCGCCGCGGCGGCCGCGCAGGCCGCCGGGTCGCGGTCGACGGCGAGGACGGCGATCCCCGCCCGGGCCAGCGCGATCGCGTCGCCGCCGATCCCGCAGCACAGGTCGGCCAGCCGCCGTACGCCCAGCGCCGCGAACCGCCGGGCCCGCCACTCGGCGACGCTGCGCCGGGTGGACTGCTCGACCCCGTTCGGCGTGAAGTACATCAGCGCGGCGTCCTCGCCGAACTTGGCCTGCGCCCGCTGGCGCAGCCGGGCCTGCGCGAGGGCGGCGGAGACCAGCCCGGCGGGGTGGTCGCGGCGCAGCCGGGTGGCCAGCGCCAGCTCGTCCCCGGGCGAGTACTCGCGCAGTTCGGCGAGCAGTGACTGCCCCTCGGGGGTCAGCAGGGCCTGCAGGTTCTCGGTCTCCACCGGGCCATTGTCCCGCCTCGCCGGCCGGCTCCGGGTTCAGCCTCCGGGACAAGTGTGGGCGCTGTCGCCGCGGGGGACACAGGGGGCGGGCGCGCCGGTCGGCCGCGGCGGCTCCTCGGGCGGAGAGGACCGTGATCAGCGGGAGGACCGCCGACGCGGCGGCCGTCATGATCCGGCTCCCGCCGCCCGGGGCGGGCGAGGCCTGCCCGAGCAGGACGAGGAAGGCGGTCGTGACCTCCAGGACGAGCAGCAGGACCGTGCTCGCCAGGCCGGGCAGTGCTCCGGGCGGTTCGCCGGCTCCGGTGGGCAGGCCGGCAGTCTGCACCCGCCCGGCCCGTACGCGCGTGCGGTTCTGCGGAATGCTCCGGCACGTCGTTGGCACTCTGGTTGACTGAGTGCTAACCGCGGCCTATGGTCGTCGTTAGCACTCCCCACCGGGTGAGTGCTAACCGGTGCAGCGTGTCTGACCCCCGCGACGGCAGGCACGCAGTCACCACAAAGACCTGTAAGACAACCCCGTAATCTCCGAAGGGGAGCTCGGACGTGACCACCAGCAGCAAGGTTGCCATCAAGCCGCTCGAGGACCGCATTGTGGTCCAGCCGCTCGACGCCGAGACCACCACGGCCTCCGGCCTGGTTATCCCGGACACCGCCAAGGAGAAGCCCCAGGAGGGCGTCGTCCTGGCCGTCGGCCCGGGTCGCTTCGAGGACGGTCAGCGTCTTCCGCTCGACCTCGCCGTGGGCGACATCGTCCTGTACTCGAAGTACGGCGGCACCGAGGTGAAGTACAAGGGCGAGGAGTACCTCGTCCTCTCGGCCCGCGACGTTCTCGCGGTCATCGAGAAGTAAGACCTCACGGGCCCTGCGGGTCCGTATCCGCCCGCCCCGGATCCGTGTCTTCAACGACAGGGGCCCGGGGCGCGGCTGTTGGCTCACGTATTCAGTAACCCTGAGGGAAACGGGAACATGCCGAAGATTCTGCAGTTCGACGAGGACGCCCGCCGCTCGCTGGAGCGCGGTGTGAACAAGCTGGCCGACACCGTCAAGGTGACCATCGGCCCCAAGGGCCGCAACGTCGTCATCGACAAGAAGTTCGGCGCCCCGACCATCACCAACGACGGTGTCACCATCGCCCGTGAGGTCGAGCTGGACGACCCGTACGAGAACCTTGGCGCGCAGCTCGTCAAGGAGGTCGCCACCAAGACGAACGACGTCGCGGGTGACGGCACCACCACCGCGACCGTGCTCGCCCAGGCCCTGGTCAACGAGGGTCTGCGCAACGTCGCCGCGGGCGCCGGCCCGGCCGCCCTGAAGAAGGGCATCGACAAGGCCGTCGCCGCGGTCTCCGAGCACCTGCTCTCGATCGCCCGTGAGGTCGACGGCAAGGACGACATCGCCGCCGTCGCCGGTCTCTCGGCGCAGGACTCCCAGGTCGGCGAGCTGATCGCCGAGGCGATCGACAAGGTCGGCAAGGACGGTGTCATCACCGTCGAGGAGTCGAACACCTTCGGCGTGGAGCTGGACTTCACCGAGGGCATGCAGTTCGACAAGGGCTACCTCTCGCCGTACTTCGTCACCGACGCCGAGCGTCAGGAGGCGATCCTCGAGGACCCGTACATCCTGATCAACCAGGGCAAGATCTCCTCCATCCAGGAGCTGCTCCCGCTGCTGGAGAAGATCCTGCAGGGCGGCGCCACCAAGCCGCTGCTGATCATCGCCGAGGACGTCGACGGCGAGGCGCTGTCCACCCTCGTGGTGAACAAGATCCGTGGCACCTTCAACGCGGTGGCCGTCAAGGCCCCGGGCTTCGGTGACCGCCGCAAGGCCATCCTCGGCGACCTGGCCACCCTGACCGGTGCCACCGTCATCTCCGAGGAGGTCGGCCTCAAGCTCGACCAGGCCGGTCTGGACGTGCTGGGCAGCGCCCGTCGCGTCACCATCACCAAGGACGACACCACGGTCGTCGACGGTGCCGGCGAGTCGGACGCCGTCGCGGGCCGCGTCAACCAGATCAAGGCCGAGATCGCCAACACCGACTCGGACTGGGACCGCGAGAAGCTGCAGGAGCGCCTGGCCAAGCTGGCCGGCGGCGTCTGCGTCATCAAGGTCGGCGCCGCCACCGAGGTGGAGCTCAAGGAGCGCAAGCACCGCCTGGAGGACGCCATCTCGGCGACCCGTGCCGCGGTCGAGGAGGGCATCGTCGCCGGTGGTGGCGCCTCTCTCGTGCACGCTCAGAAGGTGCTCGACGGCGGCCTGGGCCTGACCGGCGACGAGGCGACCGGTGTCGCGGTCGTCCGCAAGGCGCTCGCCGAGCCGCTGCGCTGGATCGCCCAGAACGCCGGCCTCGAGGGCTACGTCATCACCTCGAAGGTCGCCGAGCTGGAGGCCGGTCACGGCTACAACGCGGCCACCGGCGAGTACGGCGACCTGGTGAAGGCCGGCGTCATCGACCCGGTCAAGGTCACCCGCTCCGCGCTGGAGAACGCCGCCTCGATCGCCTCGCTGCTGCTCACCACCGAGACCCTCGTGGTGGAGAAGCCGGCCGAGGAGGAGAACGGCTCCGGTCACTCGCACGGCGGCCACGGCCACTCGCACTGACACCGTCCGCGGTGATGCAGTGAAGCGTTGAAGCAGTGAAGCAGTGAGACTCTCCGCAGGCCCGGCCCGTACCCTCGTGGTGCGGGCCGGGCCTGCGGCGTTCGGCCGTCCGGGGCTGTTCCAAGGTTCAACCAAATATCAGATTAATTTTGTTCGCCGCAAAGAATGGCTTATAACTGAGCCATGATCGAGGCCCGCCATCTCCGTGTCCTGCGAGCCGTCGCCCGGACCGGCTCCTTCTCCGCCGCCGCCCGCGAGCTGGGCTGCACCCAGCCGGCCGTCAGCCAGCAGATGAAGGCCCTGGAGAAGTCGGTGGACACCCCGCTGGTGGTCCGGGCCGGGCGCGGCATGCAGCTCAGCGAGGCGGGCCAGGTGCTGCTCAAGCACGCCACCGGCATCCTGGCCGGCCTCTCCGCCGCCGAGGAGGAGGTCGCCGCGATCGCCGGGCTGCGCGCCGGGCGGGTGCGGCTGGTGTCCTTCCCGACCGCGAGCTCCACCCTGGTGCCGGCCGCCGTCGCCCAGCTGCGCGACAGCCACCCCGGGGTCCGGGTGTCGCTGGTGGAGGCGGAGCCCACCGAGTCGCTGGCGATGCTGCGCGGCGGCGAGTGCGAGGTCGCGCTGGCCTTCCGCTACCCCGACTCGCAGGGGGGCCTGGTCCTGCCCTCCCCGCACAGCACCCCGCGCGAGGCCCGGGCCGAGGCGACGCTGGAGGCCGCCGCCGCGGCGGCGGCGGGGGACTGGTCGGACCTGGTGGTCCGGCCGCTGCTGGACGACCCGCTGGTCGGGGTGCTGCCCGCCGGGCACCCGCTGGCGCGGCGCGCCGACGGCGCGCCGGTGGAGCTGGCCGACCTGTCGCAGGAGCAGTGGATCGCCGGCTGCCCGCAGTGCCGGGGCCATCTGGTGGAACTCTGCGCGGGTGCGGGCTTCGAGCCGCGGATCGACTTCGCGACGGACGACTACCCCGCGGTGGTCGGCCTGGTCGCCGCCGGGCTCGGGGTGGCGGTGCTGCCGGGGCTGGCGCTGGACTCGGTGCGCCAGGACGGCGTGTCGGCCGTCCCGCTGCGGGCGGCGTCGGGTGAGCCCGCGAGGCGGCAGGTGGTCGCGCTGACCCTGGCCGACCTGGCCGAGGTGCCGGCCGTGTCGCTGATGCTGGACCGCCTCGCATGGGCGGCGGCCGCTCGCTGACCGCCCGTCCTGGCCTGACTGCCTGTCCCTCACGCTGTCCCTCACGCCGGTGCCCGTCCGCACCCGCGCGCGCCACGCCGCCGGGTGGGCCGACCGGGTGGTTTCCGTCGGCCTGCGGGCGCCAGGGAAGCCGTGAAGAAACGTTTCTTCACGGTGGAAGCGGGGCCCGGTCTAGCGCCGTACGCCCGACGGAAGGGTCAGCGGGACCTCGGCCAGCCGGTTGCGCGAGCGCCCCATCAGCTCCTCGCGCTCGTCCTCGGTAAGGCCGCCCCAGACACCGTACGGCTCACGCACCGCCAGGGCGTGCGCCGCGCACTCGGTCCGTACCGGGCAGCGCATGCAGACCTCCTTGGCACTGGCCTCGCGTGAGCTGCGCGCAGCTCCCCGCTCGCCCTCCGGGTGGAAGAAGAGCGAACTGTCCACGCCCCGGCATGCGGCGGAGAGCTGCCAGTCCCAGAGATCCGCGTTCGGGCCGGGGAGGCGGGAAAAATCTGCCATGGCTCATTCCCTTCAAGGGCTCGTCGGCTCCGCGCCGGCCCGGTCACTGCTCGGCGAGGCTTCGATGCGCTGGTGTGGACACCTGGAAATATGACTTAAGGCAACCTCATGGACAAGTCACCCACAGAGTGGCACAACAGTCAATGACCACAGAAAAGCTATAAAAACGGGCAAAGCGGGCACATGGTTTGGGTGGACGATGCGTGGCAAACGAGTGGCCGGTGCGGGCGTACAGCTCCCTACCGGCGTGCGCGTCGCGCGCCGACCGCGCACGAGCTGCAGAAAAGTGCGGCGCGCGCCCCGCGATGCGGCTGATCCGTAACGGGTCGGCCACGTACAGTGGTGGAGATGGCCCTGAAGGCCGTAACTCATTCGAGTGACGGTCGTTGGATGTGCGGAGGCGGTTAGCGGGCGCCGGACGTCGGGAACGATCGCGGGGGAGAACCCGGCGATCAGCACGAGGTCTGTCGTCAATCGGCCGTGTCGGAGAGATTCGTACCAGCCAGGAGGCTCAACGTGACGCGGATCAGCAGCGGAGGACGGTCATGACTTCCGTTCTCGTTTGCGACGATTCCCCGCTTGCCCGCGAGGCGCTTCGCCGCGCGGTCGCGACCGTACCCGGCGTCGACCGGGTCACCACCGCGACGAACGGTGAGGAGGTCCTCCGCCGCTGGGTGGCCGACCGCTCCGACCTCGTCCTGATGGACGTCCGGATGCCCGGACTCGGTGGCGTCGAGACGGTCAGGCGGCTGCTGTCCGCCGACCCGGGCGCCCGCATCATCATGCTCACCGTCGCGGAGGACCTCGACGGCGTCGCCCTCGCGGTGGCCGCCGGGGCCCGTGGCTACCTGCACAAGGACGCCTCGCGCGCCGAGCTGCGGGCCACCGTCACCCAGGCCCTCGCCGACCCGACCTGGCGGCTCGCCCCGCGCCGGCTGCGCAGCCCCGACATGGGCGCCGCACCGACGCTGACGGCACGTGAGATCCAGGTGCTGGAGGGTATGAGTCACGGCCGCAGCAACGCCGAGATCGGCCGCGAGCTGTTCCTCTCCGAGGACACCGTCAAGACGCACGCCCGGCGGCTGTTCAAGAAGCTCGGCGCCTCGGACCGCGCGCACGCGGTGGCCCTGGGATTCCGGTGGGGCCTGGTCCGCTGACCGACCGCAGACCTGCCGTCCGGAGCGCCCTCCTCGCGATTACCCTCGCGCAGACGTGTGACGTTACGGTCCCGAGGTTGCACCATGGAGGAGTGGAGCACCTCGGGGACCAGCGGGCAGGAACTGCGGCAGGCAACGCAGCCGCAGGACACTCGGCGGACGATGCGCCGGCCGGGACGACCGACGGCGGCGGGGCGGGAGGCGGCACTGTGCACGACGGTCCGGTGCACGACGGCGCGGGGCCCGACCCGGGGGCCCAGGCCGCCCCCGAGCGCGGGCTGCCGGGGGCCGGGCTGCCGCCACGCACGGTGGCAGCGCATAACGTTCCGGTGCACAACTCCGGACGCGGTGCCATGTTTTCCGGTCCGACCAGGCACCATGGACCGATGCGCGACGACGTTGCCTCCGCCATGGGCGGGGCGGACCCAGAGGAGGCCGGGCTCTCCGGCCCGGGTCAGGAGTCGCCGCACGCCGACGGCCCGGCCGATTCCGTACCGGCCGTCGAACCTGCCGAAGCCGCCGAAGCCGCCGCCGTGACCGATCTGGCGGACGACCTGGCGCCGGACGGACTGCCCGACGGCCTGCCGGATCACGAGCCGTCCGACGGCGTGGGCCCGGACCGGGCGCCGGTGCTCGGCACCGCCGGATCCCCGCTGATGACCGACCTGGTCGCCGCCGCCGTCCGCGGCGAGGGCCCGGCCATCGACACCCTGCTGGCGTACGTCCACCCGCTGGCGCTGCGCTACTGCCGCGGCCGGCTGGTCCGGCTGCCCGGCGGTGCGCGCCACCACGTGGACGACGTGGCCCAGGAGGTCTGTGTCGCGGTGCTCTGCGCGCTGCCGCGCTACCGCGACCAGGGCCGCCCGTTCGAGGCGTTCGTCTACGGCATCGCCGCACACAAGATCGCCGACCTGCAGCGGGCCGCCATGCGCGGCCCCGGCTCGACCGTGATCCCGCCGGACGACCTGCCCGAGCTCCCCGACGACGCACTCGGCCCCGAGGAGCGGGCGCTGCTCAGCAGTGACGCGGCCTGGGCCAAGGAGCTGCTCTCCAACCTGCCGGCCCGGCAGCGGGAGCTGGTGCTGCTGCGGGTCGCCGCCGGGCTGTCGGCGGAGGAGACCGGAGAGGTGCTCGGGATGTCGCCGGGCGCCGTCCGGGTCGCGCAGCACCGCGCGCTGAGCCGGCTGCGGGCCCTCGCGGAGGAGTCCTCCTGATCCGGGGCCGCCCCCGCGCGGGGGCGGGGTGGTACCGGCACGCACGGGTCGCGGAATCACCCACGGGCCGTCGGTGTTGTCAAGGGGGCGCGAGTCGGCATTCCCGGTGCCAGTACGATGGGGTATCGGCGCCTGGGCTGGCCGCCAGAGTTTCGTGGGTGCGGACGGGGTTCCCCTGGAGGTTCCTCCAAGGCACCGAGCGTCTCGGTGGCCCGCGCCCTGCCGGTGAGCGCGAGGGTGTGACGGGGCCGCACGGCGGCCGTCCGTCCTCCCGCGCGAGTGACCAAGGTGCGCCCCGCCCTGAGCCGGGCGCACACAGTTGGATTCGGCCGGCCACGGAAGGTACCCCCGAAAATGTCTTACAACGCCGCAGGCGTACCCGAGAAGTTCGCGATGCTCGGACTCACGTACGACGACGTCCTGCTGCTGCCCGGGGCGTCCGAAGTGCTGCCGAACCAGGTCGACACCTCCTCGCGGGTCTCCCGCAACGTCCGGGTGAACATCCCGCTGCTGTCCGCGGCGATGGACAAGGTCACCGAGTCGCGGATGGCGATCGCGATGGCCCGCCAGGGCGGCGTCGGCGTGCTGCACCGCAACCTGTCGATCGAGGACCAGGTCAACCAGGTCGACCTGGTCAAGCGCTCCGAGTCCGGCATGGTCACCGACCCGATCACGGTCGGCCCGGAGACCACGCTCGGCGAGGCCGACGCGCTCTGTGCCAAGTTCCGGATCAGCGGCGTGCCGATCGCCGACGAGACCGGCCGGCTGCTCGGCATCGTCACCAACCGCGACATGGCCTTCGAGTCGGACCGCAGCCGCAAGGTCCGCGAGATCATGACGCCGATGCCGCTGATCACCGGCAAGGTCGGCATCTCCGGCGAGGACGCGATCGGGCTGCTCCGCCGCCACAAGATCGAGAAGCTGCCGCTGGTCGACGACGAGGGCCGGATCAAGGGCCTCATCACCGTCAAGGACTTCGTCAAGGCCGAGAAGTACCCGACCGCCGCCAAGGACGCCGAGGGCCGCCTGCTGGTCGGCGCCGCCGTCGGCGCCAGCGCCGAGGCCTTCGACCGCGCCCAGGCGCTGGTCGGCGCCGGCGTGGACTTCCTGGTCGTCGACACCTCGCACGGCCACAGCCACAACGCGCTGTCCTGGATCGCCAAGATCAAGGCCGCCGTCGGCATCGACGTCGTCGGCGGCAACGTCGCCACCCGGGACGGCGCCCAGGCGCTGATCGACGCCGGCGTGGACGGCGTCAAGGTCGGCGTCGGCCCCGGTTCGATCTGCACCACCCGCGTGGTCGCCGGCATCGGCGTCCCCCAGGTCACCGCGATCTACGAGGCCGCGGTGGCGTGTCAGGCGGCCGGCGTGCCGGTCATCGGCGACGGCGGCCTGCAGTACTCCGGCGACATCGGCAAGGCGCTCGCCGCCGGCGCCGACACGGTGATGCTCGGCAGCCTGCTGGCCGGCTGCGAGGAGTCGCCCGGCGAGCTGCTCTTCATCAACGGCAAGCAGTTCAAGTCCTACCGCGGCATGGGCTCGCTGGGCGCCATGCAGTCGCGCGGCCAGGGCCGCTCGTACTCCAAGGACCGCTACTTCCAGGCCGAGGTCTCCTCGGACGACAAGCTCGTGCCCGAGGGCATCGAGGGCCAGGTGCCGTACCGCGGCCCGCTCTCGGCCGTGCTGCACCAGCTGGTCGGCGGACTGCGCCAGACCATGGGCTACGTGGGCGCCGCCACCGTCGCCGAGATGGAGAGCAAGGGCCGGTTCGTCCGGATCACCTCGGCGGGCCTCAAGGAGAGCCACCCGCACGACATCCAGATGACCGTCGAGGCACCGAACTACACCAGCCGCTGACCCGTCGCCGGCGCTGTAGCCAGGCCCGCGTGAGGCCCGCCACCACCCCGTGGCGG
>NZ_JBHUWW010000139.1:0-22949 GCF_042669755.1 Kitasatospora sp. NPDC057223
GCCGATGGTACTGCAGGGGGGACCCTGTGGGAGAGTAGGACGCCGCCGAACAATTTTTCTAGAGAAGCCCCGCCGGGTAACCGGCGGGGCTTCTCCGCGTTTCCGGGACGCCATCGGCCGTCGACAGGGGTGCTAGGTCCACCCTGGTCGGGTTCCTGGGCCAGTGTGTGCCGGCGCTGCGGCCGACAGACTGGAGCTCCACATTCGGAGAGTTGCGGGGGAGAGATGGTCATGAGCGGTCCAGCCGTAGCGGTCGGTAGTAGGGCTGACCGGATCGACGGGCTTCAGCGTTGGACCCGCAGGGGTGCGACGGCGCTGCTGCGCTGCCTGCAGCTGGTCTTCTCCGCGTTCCTGGGGTCGGCCGTCCTCCTCGTTGCGGTGCTCTTCCCGCTGATCGTGACGGAGTCACGTACCCAGCACGGTGTCGAGACGCTGTTCGTGATCGCGGCGGCCGTGGTGCTGTTCCCGGTGATCTGCTTCTGGACGAGCCGGCGGACGGCGGAGTGGTCCCGGCAGCGGGTCGAGGCCTGGTTCGGCGTGCGGGTTCCGACCTTCTACCACCGGGTGCCGGCACCTCAGCAGGACGAACGAGGGCACTGGTGGACGGGCCACGGCTACCGCTCGCGGCTGTCCACGGCCCGGGCCGAGCTGCAGATCCGTACGGTCCTGAAGGATCCGGCGTGCTGGCGGGACGCCCTGTGGCTGGTGGGCAATGCCGGTGTCGCCGGGGTGCTGGCGTTTCCCTGCCTACTGCTGGTGGGCATCGGTGGTGGCACGTTCGCGGCCGTCCTGCTGCACAACATCGGCTACGGCGGGTTCTCGGCCGTCGGTGGTCCACTTGAGTTCGTCGGTCAACTCGCTCTGTGTGCAGCCGCCGTGCTCGCCGGCCTCGCGCTGGCCCCGCACGCCGTTCGGATCCACGCGGACTGGGCGCGCCGTGCCCTCGACCCCACTCTCGGGAGTGTCCCCAGCAAGGCGCGGCTCACCGAGCGCGTGCAGCACCTGACGAGTACCCGCGCCGAGGCGGTCGGCAGTCAGGCTGCCGAGCTGCGGCGGATCGAGCGGGATCTGCACGACGGGGCGCAGGCGCGGCTGGTGGCGATCGGGATGACGCTCGGGACGATCGAGCACCTGATGGACACCGATCCGGCGGCGGCGCGTGAACTGCTGTCCGAGGCACGGCAGTCGTCGGCGAAGGCGTTGCAGGAGCTGCGGGATCTCGTCCGGGGTATTCATCCGCCGGTGCTGGCGGAGCGCGGGCTCGGGGACGCGGTGCGGGCGTTGGCGCTGGACAGTGCGCTGCCGACCGAGGTGTGCGTGAGCCTGCCGGACCGTCCTGCGGCGCCGGTCGAGGCGGCGGTGTACTTCAGTGTGTGCGAGCTGCTCGCGAATGCCGCCAAGCACTCGGGTGCGGACCAGGTCTGGGTGGACATCCTGTACCGGGCCGGTACGTTGCGGGTGACGGTCACCGACGACGGCCACGGGGTGGCGGACCCGGCGCGGGGGAGTGGGCTGCGCGGGATCGAGCGCCGGTTGGGTACCTTCGACGGTGTCCTCGCCATCGACAGCACGTCGGGCGGTCCGACCACCATCACCTTGGAGCTGCCGTGCGAGTTGTCCTCGCCGAGGACCTCTACCTTCTCCGCGAAGGCCTGATCCGGCTGCTGGAAGCGCACGGTTTCACCATCGCGGCGGCGGTGGAGACGGGGCCCGAACTGCTGGACGCGCTGCTGACGCACCGTCCGGACGTGGCGGTGGTGGACGTCCGGCTGCCGCCGACGCTGACGGACGAGGGGTTGCAGGCGGCGCTCGCCGCGCGCCGGGAGATCCCGGGTCTGCCGGTGCTGGTGCTGTCGCAGCACGTCCAGCAGCTGTACGCGCGGGAGTTGCTGGCCGACGGTTCGGGCGGCATCGGGTACCTGCTCAAGGACCGGGTGTTCAACGCCGGGCAGTTCATCGACGCGGTGCACCGGGTGGCGGCCGGCGGGACGGCGATGGATCCGGACGTGATCGCCAAACTGCTCCAGAGCAACGCGCGTTCGGGGCCGCTCCAGCGCCTGTCGCCGCGTGAGCGGGAGGTGCTGTCGTTGATGGCGGAGGGCTGTTCGAACTCGGCCATCGCGGCTCGGCTGGTGGTCAGCGACGGTGCGGTGGCCAAACACATCGCCAACATCTTCAGCAAGCTGGGGCTGGCCCCGGCGGACGACGCGAACCGCCGGGTGCTGGCCGTGCTGGCCCATCTGAACGGGACGGCGGAGCAGACACAGTGACAAGCAGGCCGGGGCGGACGCTGAAACAGGTGTGCGAGTAGTATCCGGTGGGCCGAGACGGCCGGTGGCGACAGCCTCCCGGGCCGCCCCGACCAGGGGGAATCCGGCAGCCGACGGTCGCACGGCAGAAGCCGACATCCAGGGGTTGATAGACGCATGGCACGCCCATCCCTCACCCGTGCCCACCGGGTCCTGCTCGGGCTGGTCGCGGCCGGAGCCTGCCTGATCTCGGGCATCGGTTTCGCAGGCTCGTACAACGCGGTGCGCGATCTCGCGACGGCGAAGGGCTTCGGCCTGTTCGCGTACGCGTTCCCGATCGGTGTGGACGCCGGCATCGTCGTCCTGCTCGCGCTCGACCTGGTACTGACCTGGCTGCGGATCCCGTTCCCGCTGCTGCGGCAGACCGCCTGGCTGCTGACCGTCGCGACGATCGCTTTCAACGCGGCGGCCTCCTGGGGCGACCCGCTCGGGATGGGCATGCACGCCGTCATCCCGGTGCTGTTCGTCGTGGTGGTCGAGGCCTCCCGGCACGCGGTCGGGCGGATCGCGGCGATCACTGCGGACCGGCACATGGAGTCGGTGCGGATGCTGCGCTGGCTGCTGTCGCCGGTGCCGACGTTCCGGTTGTGGCGGCGGATGAAGCTCTGGGAGCTGCGCTCCTACGACGAGGTGGTGCGGCTGGAGCAGAACCGGCTGGTGTACCGGGCGCAGCTGCGTTTCCGGTACGGCAGGGGGTGGCGGCGTTCGGCGCCGATCCAGGCGTTGCTGCCGTTGAAGCTCGCCAAGTACGGCATGCCGCTGGACCTCGGGATACTCGACCGGCTGGACGAGGAGGCTCGGCAGCTGGCGGAGGCCCGCGAGGCGAAGGAGCTGCAGGCGGCCGGGCGGGTGGCGGCCGGGCAGGAGCCGCAGGCCGCGATTCCCGCCGCCGTTCCCGTTCCCGCGCCGGTCGCTGCTCCTCCGGTCGCTGCCGCTCCCGTGCAGGCGGAGGCCCCCGAGCCGGTGGCGCCCACCGTGTCCGCGGTGGCGGCGGAGCTGGCGGTGCCGACGCTGGCGAAGCTCGCCGCCGTCCGGTTGCGGGACGCGCAGGAGCCGGCCCAGGCCGAGGAGTCCGCGCCGGTGCCGGCCAGGGACGAGCTGAACGTCTGGACGGAGCGGGCCGTCCGGGCGCACGCGCCGCAGGGCGGGATGGAGGCCACCGGGCGGGTGCCCGGCCAGGCGTCCCCCTGGTTCAAGCCGCCGCGTCCGGGCACGCCGCAGCCGGTGCCGCAGCCGGTGCGTCCGGTGGCCGAAATCCGGCGTGAGGCGGTCCGGCCGGCCGAGGCCGAGGAGCCGGTGCTGCCGGAGGGACCGTGGGAGCCCGAGCCGCGCGACACGGACACCGGCCTGCGCGAACTGCGCCCCCGGGAGTCGGCCCAGCGTGAGAACGGCTTCCAGTCGGACCGGCTGGACCCCGAACTCTGCTTCGACGCGCTGGTCGCGTACATCGACACCTATGAGAGCCACCCCGACTCGCAGCGCCTGGCGGAGTACCTGACCGAGAACGGCGTGGTGGGCAACCGCCCCGACGGTTCGGTGAGCACCGGGCAGGTGGAGAAGATCCTGCCGGTGCTGCGGGAGCGCTACGCGTCGACGGGCCGCGACTGACCGAGCCGTCCGGCCGCCGGCCGGCCATTGACTGCCCGACTCCGCCGGGGCTACCTTCGCATCAACAAATTGTTGAAGCGTTGGTTCGGCGTGGAGGAGTACGGATGTCGCAGTTCGAGGTGGACGGTCGCAACCCGGAGGATGGGGCCTCGTTCTCCGGCGCCGCCCGGGCCGCCGTGGACGCGCTGCTCGCACCGGTCGACGCTGAGCTGGCGCGCCGCTACCCGGGCGAGCCGGGCACCCGCCAGCCCGTCCACACCGTGTACGTCCCGGCCGACGTCTTCACCGCCGACACCGTCCGCAGCTGGGGCCGCCAGGCCCTGGAGGCCTTCGACGCGCACGCCGGCACGCCGGCCGGGCTGGCCCGGGCGCTCGGCGTCCCGGCCGGTGAGCTGCTCGACGACGTGCACGCCCGGGTCCGCGCCAAGCTGGAGCGCGAGCCGGTCGAGGACCTGCGGATCGACTTCGAGGACGGCTACGGCCCGCGCCCCGACGCCGAGGAGGACGCCGCCGCCGTCCGCGCAGCCCAGCTGGTCTCGGCCGCCGTGGCCGACGGCAGTGCGCCGCCGTACATCGGTATCCGGATCAAGTGCATGGAGGCGGCCGTCCGCGACCGCGGCATCCGCACGCTGGAGCTGTTCCTCGCCACCCTCCTCGCGGCCGGCGGCCTGCCCGAGGGGCTGGTGCTGACCCTGCCCAAGGTGACGTACGCCGCGCAGGTCACGGCGCTCGTCCGGCTGTTGGAGGACTTCGAGCGGCGGGCCGGGCTGCCGCAGGGCCGGATCGGATTCGAGATCCAGATCGAGACCACCCAGGCGATCCTGGGCGCCGACGGCCGGGCCACGGTCGCGCTGATGATCGAGGCGGCCGAGGGGCGGGCCACCGGGCTGCACTACGGCACCTTCGACTACAGCGCGTCCTGCGGGGTGAGCGCCGCCTACCAGAGCATGGACCACCCGGTGGCCGACCACGCGAAGGCGGTCATGCAGGTGGCCGCCGCCGGTACCGGCGTCCGGCTGTCGGACGGGTCCACCAACGTCATCCCGACCGGTCCGGCCGAGCAGGTGCACGCGGCCTGGAAGCTGCACCACGACCTGGTCCGCCGGTCGCTGGCCCGCGCGTACTACCAGGGGTGGGACATGCACCCGGCGCACCTGCCGACCCGGTACGTGGCCGTGTACACCTTCTACCGCGAAGGCCTGGCGGCGGCCGCGGCCCGGCTGGCCGCGTACGTCGCGAAGGCCGGCGGCGACGTGATGGACGAGCCGGCCACCGCCAGGGCGCTCAGCGGCTACCTGCTGCGCGGCCTGGACTGCGGAGCCGTCGACCCGGCCGAGGTCACCGCGCTCACCGGTCTGGACCGGGCGCGGCTGGACACGCTGGCCGGGCGCTGAGGCGCGGGCCCCGGCCGCGGCGCCCGGACGGGGACCGGTCCGGACGAGGGCTAGGCTGACGGGGCCGCCCGGGGAGGGCGGCCCCTGTGTCGTCCCGTCCTTGGAGAGCCGCCCCTTGGAGAGCCGCCGCACCATGCCGGAGCCGACCCCCAGGCAGTACCTGACCATCCGGCACGACGGCAGCCACGAGACCGAGATCAAGAAGTCCCGGTTCATCTGCCATCTCGCCCGGGTCGCGGACGAGGACGAGGCGCAGGCCTTCATCGCCGGGATCCGCAAGCAGTACTGGGACGCCCGGCACAACTGCACGGCGTTCGTGGTCGGCGACGAGCACCGCCGTGAGCGCTCCAGCGATGACGGCGAGCCGGGCGGTACGGCCGGGGTGCCGATGCTGGAGGTGCTGCGCCGACGCGGTCTGACCGACACCGTCGCGGTCGTGACCAGGTACTTCGGCGGGATCAAGCTCGGCGCCGGCGGCCTGGTGCGGGCCTACGGGAGCGCGGTGTCGGAGGCGGTGGACGAGATCGGGCTGCTGGAACGGCGGCCGGTCGCCCTGCTCGCGGTGACCGCCGGCCACACCCGGGCCGGGCGGCTGGAGAACGACCTGCGGGCGGCGGGCTACGCGGTGAACGGCCTGGGTTACGAGGCGGCCGGGGTGCGGATCGAGGTCGGGGTGCCCGAGGCGGAGGTGCCGGCCTTCCACGCCTGGCTGGCCGAGGCCACGGCCGGTGCGGCGGCGGCCGTGGCGGCCGGGCGCACCTTCGTCGAGGTGCCGGTGTAGGCAGGCCCGGCGCCCGGGCACCGGGCGGACGGCGATTGTCGGACGATCTTTCGGACAGAGAACGTCCGGGCGGTTTCGGGCCGCGGGACTGCTGCCTAGCCTGGGCCGGTAGCCGACCCGGGAGCGGAGCCCCGCCGAGATGTCCTTCGTCCAGACCGTCACCCTCGCGCCGGGCGCCAGTACCGGCTGGCACTACCACCCGGGCCGGGTCCACGTGATGGTCCTCTCGGGCACCCTCACCCGCACCCTGCACGACGGCACGGTCGAGGTCAGCGAGGCGGGCGAGCGCCTGGTCGAGCAGGCCGGCCCGGTGTACATCCACGTCGGCCGCAACCTCGGTGAGGAGCCGGTGGTGCTGGTGGCCACGTACGACATACCGGACGGGTACCCGCAGGCCGTCGCCGTGGCCGCGCCCGAGTGGAGCCGCTGACCGTTCCGCCGCCGCTCGCCCGACCAGGGCTTGAGCAGATTCACTCGAACGAATTGACGTAAGCCGGAGCTGGAACTTCCGCTCCGGGTTACCGCGTTTTCACCTACAAGGATCCGGCGGAACCGGATGCCAGACCCTTCCCCCGCCCTTCGGGCGGGGGGACCCCATGGGAGGACGTCACACCCGACCCACCGCACCACGGGAGGTATCGCGAATGACCTCAGACCGCTCCTCGTCGCCGGCCCGCCCCGATCTGCCCGGCCCCCGGAGCCCCGCCACGCCCTACCGGATGACCGTCACCACCGCGCTGACGCACTCCGACGCCGTGGCCCTGGCCGACCAGCGGATCGGTGCCTGGCTGAAACAGGAGGGCTGCGCGGAGCCGCCGCCCGTCTCCCCCGCGCCCGACGACCCCGACGGCCCGGCCGAGCGACTACGCCTCGGCGGCCGGATACTCCTGGACCGGGACGGCGGACCGCTGCGCAGCGGACCGGCCCCGGACATTCCGGACGGCGCCCTCCCGCCCGGCCCCGCCACCGGTCGGTACACCCGCCGCAGGCTCCGCAGCCCGGCCCCGCACGGCACCCACCAGCTCACCCTGACCGTGGCCACCGACACCGGCGGGCCGACCTGGGTCCGGCTGGAGGCCGAGTACCAGGCCTCGGGCACCGGCGTACGGACGCCGAGCAAGGTCCCCGTCCCCGAGATCGCCCGCAGCCTGCTGCCCCTGCTGGACGCCAGCGACGGGCCCGTCCCCGTGCACAACGGCCCGCGGGTGATCACCGCCGCCGAGGTCGACGCCCTGATCGACGAGCTGTGCGACCCCGGGCGGCGGCTGCCAACGGTGGTCGCCAGCGTCCCGGCCAACCTGGACCTCGACGAGTGGCTCGCCGGGACGGTCCGCCCGCTCTGCCATCAGCTGCCCGGGCTGGCCACGCTCTACGTCCTCGACCCGTCCGCCCGCACCGAGTTCAACGTCGCCCTGGAGTACCACTCGGTCTACGGCGGCGCGGTGCGCACCTACCTGCCGGAGGTCGACCCGGCCTCCCGGTACGACGGGGCCCGGCATCCGGTGATGCCCCGCCGCCGGATAGAGGAGGACCTGCGCCGCGCCGCGGGCCTGATCGCCCGTGAGCCGCGCAGGCTGGCCGCCGAGCTGCCGCTGCCCGCGCCGCTCGCCGCCGTCCCGGTACTGCGGGTGCCGCCGGTCTCCCGCCGGGCCGACCTCGCCGCCGGGCAGCAGGCGGACGCCGACCTGGCCCACGAGCACCAGCAGGACAGCTCCGACGAGCAGGCCAGGGCGGACGAGCTGGAGCGGGTCCGGCACAGCCTGCGGCACTCCCGGCGGCGCGAGCATCTGCTGCGGACGGAGTCCGAGGAGCAGTACGCCACCCTTCGGCACGTCAGCGCGCAGGTCCGGGTGCTGGCCGGCCGGTTCTGTCCGGGCAGCACGTCCGGCCAGGCCCAGGCCAAGGGGCCGTCGGCCGACGGCCCCGGCCGGCTCGCCGGGCAGGCCCACGCCGAGGAGGACGGTGCCCCGGGGAGCTTCGCCGAAGTCATCGACCGGCTGACCGAGTTCCCGCTGCTGACCTTCACCGGCGACCAGAAGGCCGCCCTCGCCCTCGACGGCCTGGGCACCTGCGCGGGCTGGGCCCGGCTGACCTGGGAGGGGCTGACGGCGTTGCAGGAGTACGCGGTGGCGGCGGTCCGCGGAGAGGCGGGCGGCGACTTCAAGCAGTGGTGCGAGCACACGCCGGACGGCTGCCACCACTTCCCGCCGCGCAAGGCCGTCCGGGGAGAGTCGCAGACGGTATTCAGCCACACCAAGTGGAAGCGCGAGCGGATGCTGCCGGTGCCCGAGTGCGTCGACTCGTCCCGGCGCGCGTTCATGGGTGCGCACCTGCGGATCGGCGGCGGACGGACGGCGCCACGGCTGCACTACCTGGACGACTGCTCGGGCAGTGGCCGGATCTACGTGGGCTACATCGGACTGCACCTGACCAACACCCGCACCAACTGAGAGGCTTGGCTGACCGCGTGCGGTCGTTCGGTGGACAATGTCCGGCAGGGGCCGGCCGCGCAGTCGCGGCCCGCCCCGGGGAAGCGCCGGACGAGCATGGGGGAACGACCGCCGATGCAGTACTCACCAGACGGCCGCTACTCACCCGACACGACCGACACGGCCGGCGCAGTCGTCGGCGGGCCGGCGCCGGGCCGCGGGGCCGGACCATCGGCCGCAGGCCCGGGACCGGGCCTGTCGGAGGGCGCCGCAGGCCTGCAGCCGGGCTTCCTGGCCTCGGTCTTCCGTGACCTCGGCGCGGCGGCCGGGCCGGACATCCCCGCGCCCCGGGCCGCCGGACCGGACGCGGCGGACCCCGGGGCCTGGCCCGAGCCGGGGGAGGGCGCCGACGAGGCCGTCGCCGCGCACGGCCGCGCCGCCGCGCTGACCCACCACCGCACGCTCACCGTCCGGGCCGACCACGACCGGCTGGCCGACCTGCTGCGGCGGGCCGCCCTGCCCGTCTCCGCGATGGACTTCGAGAGCCAGCTGCGCAGCTACGTACCGCGTCCCTACCCGGCCGGCGGGCAGGACGCCGACGGCCTGGGCGCCGAGCCGCGCTGGGAGGACTACGCACCGCCCCGGCCCGCCGCCGCCGACGAGGGCCCGGCCCGGCACCTGCTCGACTCCGGCTACCAGCGGGGCCTGGCGCAGGCCCGGCTGACCCACCAGCGCGCGCTGCGCGAGTGGCGGACGAAGCAGGCGGAGGCCGCGAGCTCCGGCGAGGCCGAGGCCCGGCGGGCCCACACGGAGGCCGAGCAGGCCAGGGCGCGGGCCGTGCGCGAGTACAACGACACGCTGGAGGAGTGCCGCCGGGCCTACCGGCTGGCCGAGCCCGCCGCCGTCGAGTCGCTGATCGAACGCGCGCTGGCCGCCGCCGAGACCGCCACCCAGGACCTGCCCGTCCCCTGCCGCGCGGTCTTCCGCCCGCTGACCCGCACGGCCGTCCTCGACCTCGACCTGCCGCCGCTGGACCTGGTGCCCGCGCTGACCGGCTACCGCCTCACCCCGGAGGGCGAGATCCTCCCGGTGCCGCGCCCGGCGGCCGACCGGGCCACCGACTACCTGCGCCTGGTCGCCCGGCTCGCCCTGCGGGCGCTGCAGGCGGCCGACGCCGTCGACACCGACGAGATACTGACCGGTGTGGTGCTCAACGGCTGGCTCCGCGAGCGCGGCGGGGCGCAGGCGCTCTGCCTGGTGAGCGTGGACGCCGACCGCGACGCCCTGGCCCGGACGAGGCTGCTGCCCGCCGCCGCCCCCTACGAGGGACAGGACGGGGAGGAGGGCGACGGCGTGTACGCGGACGCCGAGCGGGACGAGGCCCTGGTGCGGCTTCGCCAGCTCGGCGCCGCCGTCACCCCCGACCCCTATGCCTACGCGGGCGTCGAGCCGGCCGCCGCTGCGGGCCCGACCGTGCCCTCCGCCGACGACCTGTCGGCCAACGAGTTCGCCTACCTGGTGCAGGAGTTGCTGACCCGGGGCGGCCTGGAGGGGTGGAGCGTGCGGCTGCGCGGCCCGGCCGGGCTGGTCGCCACCGGTGAGGGCGAGCCCGGCACCGCGCTGCCCGGCCGCTGGGTGGTCTGGGCCTCCCGCGCGGGCGCCCCGGTGGCGGAGGAGGAGATCAGGACGCTGGCGGAGGCCGTCCGGGAGGAGTCGGCGGACCGCGGGCTGCGGCTGACCACCGGCAGGTTCAGCGACGCCGCCCTCGACCTCACCGGCGAGGAGAGCCACCAGCACATCCACCTGGTCGACGGCGAGGGCGTCCGCGAACTGGCCCGTACCCACCTCGGGCTACCGCTCGGCACGGGCGTCTGAGAGCCCGCGCCGGGGGCGCGCCGGCGTGCGGGGCGGCCCCCGGGGCGGCAGGCTGGGCCGATGGGAATCGGATTCATCGACAGATGGCGGGCCCGCCACGGACACCACCCCGGCCGCCCCGCGCCCGATGCGGAGGGCGACCAGGCCTCGATGGCCGAACTGCTCTCCGACTGCGAGCTGCTGCGGGAGTTCGCGGAGCGTGCCGGCCTGCGGCTCGACGACGAGGTGCCCTCGTTGAGCGCGCTCGACCAGCTGCTGCCGAGCTGGCGGGACGACCCCGCGACCGCCGGGTGGCTCGGCAACGACGCGGGGTACTACCTCGGCACGGTGGTCGTCCGGACGGTCCCCGGCGCCCGCTGGCAGCTCGCGGCCGACGGCAGCCCACTGGTCGAGCTGTCCGACGGCCGGCAGCTGGACGTCGCCGCCGTCGGCCACTCCTGGGCACGGACCGGGACGCCGCAACTGACGGCCGCCTACCTGGAGACGACGGACCACTGACCGTCGCCCGGCCCCGCTCACCCCGGCGGACCGCCCGGCGGGCGACGGGAGGGCGCGGGCCGCAGACTGGGGGCGGGTACGGGCCGCGGCCCGCTGACACGGGGGAGGGGCAGCGCGATGACCGCGATCCTGGTCGCCGCCGGGGCGTTCCTGATGACGCTGATCGGCGGTTTCGTCGCGCAGCGGACGGGCGACCGCAGACACCTCGTCCTCGGGTTCGCGGCCGGGCTGATGCTCGGCGTGGTGGCGTTCGACCTGCTCCCCGAGGCGATCCGGGCGGCCCCGGGGGAGTTGCACGGCGTGCCGCAGGCACTGCTGATGTTCGCGGCGGGCTTCCTGGTGATCCACATCATCGAGCGGGCGGTCGCCATCCACCGCGGCCACGAGGGCGAGTACGCCGAACACACCCACGCGCACGGCCACCGGCAGGACCACCACGGACCGCAGGCGCAGGGCATCGGGCTGACCGCCGCGAGCGCCCTGGTCGGCCACAGCCTGATGGACGGCTTCGCGATCGGCGCGGCCTTCCAGGCCGGCAGCACCGTCGGCACGGTGGTGGCGATCGCCGTGGTGGCCCACGACTTCGCCGACGGCTTCAACACGTACACGATCACCCGGATGTACGGGAACAACCGGCGCCGGGCGCTGACCCTGCTGGGCGCGGACGCGCTGGCGCCCGTCACCGGCGCCGCCATCACGCTGCTCTTCACCATCCCCGAGCAGCTGCTCGGCCTCTACCTGGGGTTCTTCGCCGGGTTCCTGCTCTACCTGGCGACCTCGGACATCCTCCCGGAGGCGCACAGCCCGCACCCCTCGCGCACCACGTTGCTGTGCACGCTGGTGGGGGTGGGGTTCATGTGGCTGGTGATCGGCTTCGCCGGGTAGCGCGGTGCGGGTTCAGCCGCCCAGCAGCGCCCAACGGGCCCGCATCGCGGCCAGCGCCTCGGTGATGGCCGGCCGCCGGGAGGCCTGGGTGCGCCAGAGCGCGAACACCCGCCGGGTGGGCTCGGGCGCCACCGGGCGGGCGACCACACCCGGTGGCAGCGCCCCCCGCCCCAGCCGGGGCACCAGGCCCACGCCGAGACCGGCCGCGATCAGCGCGATCTGGGTCTCGAACTCGCCGACCTGGTAGACCACGTCGGGCTCCTCGCCGGCCTCGCGCATCGTCCGCACCAGCCAGTCGTGGCAGATGTTGCCCGGCGGGACGCTGATCCAGCGCTGCCCGCAGAGCCGGGCCACCGGCACCACGGCCAGCGCGGCCAGCGGGTGCTCGACCCGCAGCAGCAGGTCGACCGGGTCGTCGCCGAGGTCCAGCCGGGACAGCCCCTCCTGCACCGGCAGCGGCACGGTCGGCCAGTCCTGGACCAGTGCCAGGTCCACCTCTCCGCGCGCCACCAGCTCGGCGGCGAGGTACGGATCGCTCTCCAGCAGCCGGACGTCCAGCTCGGGGCAGCGGGCCCGCAGGTCCGCCAGCGCGCCCGGCAGCAGGCCGCGCGCGCCGGTGGCGAAGGCGGCGAGCAGCAGCCGGCCGACCGCCTGGCCGCGCTGCTCCTCCAGCGTCACCTCGGCCTGCTCGACCAGGGCCAGCACCTGCTGCGCGGTGGCGGCCAGCTCCCGCGCGGCGTCGGTGAGGACCACGCCCCGGCCCTGACGCTCCAGCAGGACCGTCCTGGTCTCCCGCTCCAGCTTGGTGATCTGCTGGGACACGGCCGAGGGCGTGAAACCGAGCGCGGCGGCCGCCCCGCCGACCGAACCGTGCACCGCCACCGCGTGCAGGGCGCGCAGCCGTCCCAGATCCATCATGCAGCAATGCTAAACCGTTGCCTTCAGAATTCATCGCTGGTGCTACCGGGTCACCGGCGGCCATGCTCGCTGCATGCCCGCATCGAGCGCCACCATGAGCCCGCGTCACATCGCCCTGGCCGTCCTGGTCGCGGCCGTCTGGGGCCTCAACTTCGTCCTCATCCACGTCGGCCTGCAGAACTTCCCGCCACTGCTGTTCTGCGCCCTGCGGTTCGCCGTCGTCGCGCTGCCGGCGGTCTTCTTCGTCCGCCGGCCGGCCGTCGCCCTGCGCTGGGTCCTGGCCGTCGGCGTCGTCCTCGGCGTGGTCAAGTTCGGGCTGCTGTTCCTGGGGATGCACGCCGGGATGCCGGCCGGGCTGTCCTCGCTGGTGCTGCAGAGCCAGGCGGTCTTCACGGCGGTGTTCGCCGCGGCCCTGCTGGGCGAGCGGCCGTCCGGGCAGCGGGTCACGGGCCTGGCGATCGCCTTCGGCGGCATCGCCCTGGCGGCCGTCGACCACGGGGCCGCCGGGCCGGTCGGAGCGTTCGTGCTGGTCGTCGTCTCGGCGGCGGCGTGGGGCCTGTCCAACGTGCTGACCCGCCGGGCGTCGCCGCCGGACGCGCTGCGCTGGATGGTCTGGGTGAGCGCCGTTCCGCCACTGCCGCTGCTCGGGCTCTCGCTGCTGGTCGAGGGGCCGTCCGCGGACCTGGCCGCGCTGCGCGGCATCACCGCGGCCGGGTTCGGCGCGATCGCCTACGTCGGGCTGCTGTCCACCCTGTTCGGCTTCGTCGCCTGGAGCTTCCTGCTCCGGACGTACGACGCCACCGCCGTCGCCCCGTACTCCCTGCTCGTCCCGGTCTTCGGGATGTCCTCGGCGTGGCTGCTGCTGGGCGAGCCGGTCAGCCTGCCGGCTGGCTGCGCCGCGCTGCTGGTGATCGCCGGGATCGGACTCACCGCGCTGCGTCCGGGGCTGCTGCCGGCCGCTCCCGGGCGGCTGCTCCGTAGGCCGCGTCCGCGACCCGCAGGGCCCGTAGCAGCGCCTCCTGGTCGGACGGGCTGACCGGGCCGAAGTACTCCTGGGCGACCTCGTGCCGGACCTGCCCGATCCGCTCCACCGCGGCCCAGCCGGCCGCGGTGAGCACGATCCGCACGGCCCGCCGGTCGGCCGGGTCCGGGGTCCGCTCCACCAGGCCGGCCTCCTCCAGGGCGTCGACCACGGTGGTCGCCGAGCGGGGGGCGATGTGCAGCCGGAGGGCGAGGTCGCTGAGCCGCATCGTCTGGCCGGGGCTCTCGCAGCCGGGGGCGTGCGCGAGCGTGCGCAGGGCGCGGCCCTGGCCGGGGGTGATGCCGAAGGGGTCCAGCCGGTGCATCGTCTGCCGCCTGATCCGCTTGATCGCCCGGGTCATCTCGTCGGCGAGCTCGGCGGCGGTCTCGGACGGCGTGGCGGTCATCGGCGGGATCTCCTCGGCAGGGTTTCGCCCCAGGGTATCGGCCGTCCTCGCCCGGCCGGGCGCCCTCGGGAAAGGTATTGAGTCAAGCTCACTATGTGGGTTACTCTGCAATTGGGTGAGGCAACCCTAAGTCGCCTCCGTGAACCCTGTCGACCACCCGGGAGAAAACGTGCCCCGCTCCGAAGCCCGCGTCACCACCGACCGAGCCGCCCGCTACGCCAAGCAGCTCGCCGCCCACCTCGGCCGCAAGGTCGAGACCCACTGGTCGGAGGAGACCGGCCGCGGCGAACTCACCTTCGGCGGTGGCACCGGCACGCTGGTCGCCGAGCCCGAGGCCCTGCTGCTCGCCGTCGAGGGCGACACCGACCACCTCCCCGGCCTGGAGGACGTCGTCGGCCGCCACCTCGTCCGTTTCGGCGCCCGCGACGAACTCGTGGTCGAGTGGCAGCGCGACAACGGCGAGGCCGGCCTCGTCCACCGCAACGAGGAGCCGCCCGCCGCCTAGCGCCGGTACGGTGCCGTGAGCAACAGCCCGCCCGCTGGAGCTGCCGGAGCCGCTAGAGCCGGTGGGGCAGGACGCGGGCCGGCAGGCGGGAGAGTGCCGTGAGCAGCAGCCCGCCGACGCACCAGCTGGCCAGCACGTCCAGCAGCCAGTGGTAGTCGCTCCACACCAGCCCCAGCCCGACGCCGAACGCGAGCAGCGCCGCGCCGCCGTACAGCAGGCGGCGGGCCCGCTCGCCGGCCGTCCGGCCCAGCAGCAGCGCCGCGGCGCCGTACGCGATCGTCGCGGTCGCGGTGTGGCCCGACGGGTACCAGCCCCACTGGTCCGGCCCCAGCGGCAGCCCGAACGGGCCCGGCCGGGCGAACCACGCCTTCGCGGGCACCACCAGCAGCGGGATCAGCCCCGCCGTCACCATCGCCACCGGCACCGGCAGCCACCACCGGCGGAAGCCCGCCCCGCGGGCCCGCCAGGCGGCCAGCGCGCCGCCGCCCAGGAGTACCGGCAGGGCCGGCACCGAACCGCCCAGGTCGGACAGCGCCGCACCGAGATGGTTGAGCAGCGGACTGGACAGCCAGTGCCGGGCCGCGTGGACGGCGTGCCGCACCCAGCGGTCCACACCGAGCAGCGGTCCGTCCACGGCCACCTGCCAGGAGATCACCACCAGCAGGACGGCCTGCACGGCCGAGGCCGCCACGAGCGCGGCCGGGCGGCCGCCCGCCGAGAGAGGACGAAGCGGAGAACGAGGCCGAGAACGAAGTGGCCGCCCCGGAACGGGGGGGAGAGCCCCGGGGCGGCCATGATGATCGCCGTTCCGTGCGCCCCGGGGGGTGTGGGACGGGCGGTCGGTCGATCGGTCTTCGGTGTGCACCGCCTTCGCCGGGGCGGCATGGTTGTCCTCGCGGACCGACGACGCGCCCTCCGAGGAGGGAGGTGTCGCCGGCGGATCCGCCAAGGGCTGGGGCTCGCTGTCCATCTGTGATGACACTACGTCAAGGGATTTGCCGAGCCGAGCGGCTTCAGCCATTCCGCACAGCATCTTCACCGGGTGGAGTACAACCTCGGACGGTAGGGCGACGGCCCGGTCCGCGGAGGACCGGGCCGGACAGGGAGCGGAACACCGGTCAGACGCGGGAGAACGCGCCCTCGATGATGTCCAGGCCCTCGTTGAGCAGGTGCTCCGGCATCACCAGCGGCGGCAGGAAGCGCAGCACGTTGCCGTACGTGCCGGCGGTCAGCACGACCAGGCCCTCGGCGTGGCAGGCCTTCGCGACGGCGGCCGTCACCTCCGGGTTCGGCTCCTTGCCGCCCGGCTTGACCAGCTCGACCGCGACCATCGCGCCACGGCCGCGGACCTCGCCGATGTTCACGGTGTCCGAGCCGGCGAGCTTCTCCTGCAGCGCCTTCAGACGGCCCAGCATGATCTCGCCGATCCGCTGCGCCTTGCCGTTGAGGTCCTGCGACTTCATCGTCTCGATCGCACCCAGCGCACCGGCGCAGGCCACCGGGTTGCCTCCGTAGGTGCCGCCCAGGCCACCGCCGGGGGCGGAGTCCATGATCTCGGCGCGGCCGGTCACGGCGGCCAGCGGCAGGCCGCCGGCGATGCCCTTCGCGGTGGTGATCAAGTCCGGGACGATGCCCTCGTCGTCGCACGCGAACCACTGGCCGGTGCGGCAGAAGCCGGTCTGGATCTCGTCCGCGACGAAGACGATCCCGTTCGCCTTCGCGTACTCGACGATCGCCGGCAGGAAGCCCTTGGCCGGCTCGATGAAGCCGCCCTCGCCCTGGATCGGCTCGATGATGATCGCCGCGACGTTGTCCGCGCCGATCTGCTTGTTGATGATGTCGATCGCCTGCGCGGCCGCCTCGGCGGCACAGTTCTCGGCGCCCGTCAGCCAGCGGTAGGGGTAGGCCACCGGCACCCGGTAGATCTCCGGCGCGAACGGCCCGAAGCCCTGCTTGTACGGCACGTTCTTGGCGGTCAGGCCCATCGTCAGGTTCGTCCTGCCGTGGTAACCGTGGTCGAACACCACGACGGCGGTGCGCTTGGTGTACGAGCGGGCGATCTTCACCGCGTTCTCGACCGCCTCGGCGCCCGAGTTGAACAGCGCCGTCCGCTTCTCGTGGTCACCCGGGGTCAGCTCGTTCAGCTGCTCCGCCACGGCCACGTAACCCTCGTACGGGGTCACCATGAAACAGGTGTGGGTGAAGGCGGCCAGCTGCTCGGTCGCCCTGGCCACCACGGCCTCGGCGCTGTTGCCGACACTGGTCACGGCGATGCCGGAACCGAAGTCGATCAGCGAGTTGCCGTCCACGTCCTCCAGCACGCCGCCGTTGGCGCGGGACACGTACACCGGCAGCGTGGTGCCGACGCCGGCCGCCACCGCGCCGAGCTTGCGTGCCTGCAGCTCCTGCGACTTCGGACCGGGGATCGCGGTGACCAGGCGGCGCTCCTGCGGGAGCGGCGTTGCGGCGCTCATGGTGTTCTCCAGACTTCTCGGCTCGGTCTTCGCAGGCTACGGCGGCCGCGCGGGCCCGGGCATGCGCCACTCGGTACCACTGCGCCGTCCGACTTGTCCTGCGCGGCCAGCGCGCCGCCGACGACTACGGGCAGGCCCCGCTCCACTACATTGAGCGCGGGCGTGTCGCCGGTACGACTGTGTGGGTAGAGCGGCATGGGTATGGCTGCATGGGTCTGAACAGGTCTGAACGGCCTGCGGGGCGGGCGAGGGAGCGGGACCGTACATGGGACTGGACGGCACACACGGGTACGGGCAGCGGGCCACGGTCACGCCCATGCCCCAGCAGACGGCCCGGGGCCTCCCGGAGCCGGCCGCACCGGCCTTCGACCTCGCCACCTGGGTCGCCGCACCCAGGCCCGAGGCCGAACCCGGCGTCTACCGCCACGGCCACCGGCCGCACGACCCGGCCCGGGCCGAGGACGCGAAGGTGCCGGCGGCCCCGCTGCTGCTGCGGGCGGGGCTGAACGCGGTGGTGGCGTGGTTCGCCTACCTCTACGGGACCTACGCGGTGATGCACGTCGCCGGGTTCTTCGGCTGGTTCAAGGGATTCTCGCCGCAGCAGTTCAACACCGCGCAGACGCTCATCAACCCGTTGACAGCGGTGTGCGTACTGTTCCTCTTCGGGCGGATGGGGCGCTGGCTCGAGGTTCGTCGGCGCTATCTGACCCGCTCGGGGTGGCAACAGAACGTGAGCCCGTTCCTCGCCCGAGCGGTGACGCACGACGGGGTGGCAGCCCAGTCGGTGCCCGCCCGCGGACGGACGGAGCCGTCGTCCGACCCGTGGGCGCAGTTGCGGCAGGCCGGGGCCGGGGTTGCGGCGCAGGTGCTGGACCGGGAGGCCGTGGGGGACGTGGACTACGTGCGGATCCGGCGGGCCTGGGAGGTGGTGCTGGAGGATCCGGGGATCCTGCCGGCGTTCACGGAGCAGGTGACGGCCCGGGGCGGGGCCGCGTGTGCGCATCCGTCCGAGGCCCGGGACCTGCCGGCCCGGTCGGGGCGGCACGATCTGCTGAGCCGCCAGGTGCGGCTGGGGACGGCGCAGGACGTGCCGAAGAATCCTCCGGCGCACCGCGGCGCGGGCTTCGCGCTGGATCCGGCGGTTCTCGGCACCTCGCTGCTGGCGGTCGGGCCGGCGGGCACGGGCAAGACGTTGCGGCTGGCCCGCCCGGTGGCGGAGGCGCTGTGCCTGCAGGCGCTGGCGGGGACGGCCTGTGCCGTGGTGATCGGCGCAGGGGACGCGGATCTCGGTCCGGACGCCTGGTACGACGTGGTGATCGCGCCGGGCGATCCGTCCTCGGCCTACGGCCTCGATCTGTACGGCGGTGTGCGCGATCCCGACGAGGCCGCGGCCCGGCTCGCGGACGCGCTGCTGCCGGACGAGCTGGCGCTGCGGGCCGAGAGCGCCCGCAGCGCGCTGCAGCAGGTGGTCGGGCCGTTCCGGGCCGCGTTCGGGCGGTTCCCGGGGGTGCGGGAGCTGCGTGCGCTGCTGGGTGACGGGTCGGACGAGTCCGACGCGGCCCAGGAGCTGGTGAAGGCGCTGCGGGCGGGCGGCCTGCTGGAGCGGTACGAGCGGGACCTGCAGCTGCGGGAGCGCAGCCGCGGCCGGGCGGACGATCCGGGTGCGCTGCTCGCCGACCGGCTGGCGCTGCTGGACCGGCCGGTCTTCGAGGGGTGTTTCGCCACCGACGGCAGGGGGCGTCCGCCGTTCGCGATGCGGGCGCTGGACCATCCGCTGCGGGTGCGGGTGAAGCTGCCGGAGCTGAGTCACCCGGAGGCCGCGCGGATGCTGTCGCGGCTGGTGGTGGGCCAGTTCGTGCAGGCCTCGGCGGCGCGCGAGGACCGTTCGCTGTTCGCCGGGCTGGTGGTGGACGACGCCTCGGCGGCACTGGACGCCGGCATCGTCCGGGGCCTGCAGCGGATGCGCGGGACGAACGCGGGCGCGGTGCTGCTGCTGCGGACGCTCGTCGACCTGCCGGAGGCCCTGCGGACGCCGCTGTTCGGTGCGGTCGGCTGCCGGATGGCCTTCCCGGGGATCGCCCCCTGGGACGGCAAGCTGTTCTCCGAGGCCTGGGGGACGCACCTGGTCCGCGAGACGGCCGTCACGCACGCCCCGGACACCTCGGGCGGCATGCTGCGCCGGGCCGGCCGGCTCGGCCGCAAGGCCCTGTCGGGGACGACCGCGCAGACCGAGAGCGTCACCACCCGGGACGTCGAGCGGTTGCGCTGGTCGTCCTCGGACCTCGCACACGCGCTGCCGGCCGGGCACGCGGTGGTCTCGCTGACCGCGGTGACGGGCGAACAGGTGCCGCCGCTGCTGGTGGACCTGCGGGCCTGACGCCCGCGCCGCGCGGGGAGGGCCGTATCGCCGTCACGGTGGATTCGGCAGTCCTCGTTGTCCGGAGCGTCCATAATGAGAGGCAGAGTCTCCCTCCTCGCCCGGCCGCAACGGCGCGGTCAGGTCGTCCCACCGAAGGTGCCATGCCTCCCACACTCGCGTCCGTCGTCCGCAACACCTCGCTCCACCTGACGGTCCTCGCCGGAGCGGACCATCTGGAGCGGCCGGTCCGCTGGGTGCACACCAGTGAGCTGGACGATCCCACCCCCTTCCTGGAGGGTGGTGAGCTGCTGCTCACCACCGGTATCAAGCTGGGCCGCACCGCCTCCCGGCTCCAGGCGTACGTGCACCGGCTGGCCGACGCGGGCGTGGTCGGCCTCGGTCTCGGGGTCGGGCTGTCGCACACCGAAGTCCCCAAGCCGCTGGTGGAGGCCGCCGCGCAGCGCGGGCTGCCGCTGCTGCGGGTGCCGGAGCCGACGCCGTTCATCGCGATCAGCAAGGTGGTCTCGGCGGCCATCGCCGCCGAGCAGTACGAGGCGGTGACCACCAGTTTCGAAGCCCAGGAGGAGCTGACCCGGGCCGCGCTGGGCAAGGACGGCACCACGGCGGTGGTGCGCCGTCTCGCGGCCCGGCTGGGCGGCTGGGCCGCGTTGTACGACGGTTCGGGTGCGCTCTCGGTGGTGGCCCCGGACTGGGCGGCCCGCCGGGCCGGCCGGCTGGCGGCCGAGGTGGACCGGCTGCGCCGGCGCCCCGCGCCGTCCAGTGCCGCACTGCAGGGCCGCTCGCCCGGCATCGACACGGCGGACGAGGACTACGTGGTGGTCCAGTCGCTGGGTGCCGACCGCCGGGCGCGCGGCTTCCTCGCGGTCGGCACCGAGGACCGGATCACCCCGACCGAGCGGTACGTGCTGAACGCCGCGGTCGCCCTGCTGACCCTGACCCTGGAGCGTTCGCGCGAGCTGCGCCAGGCCGAGGAGCGGATGGGCGCCGCGCTGCTGCGGATGGTGCTGGCGGGCGAGGTGGGCACGGCCCGCCAGGTCGCGGTCGGGCTGTTCGGCGGTCTGCCGGAGGGGACGATAAGAGTGCTGGTGGCCGGCGCCGCGCAGGGAGCGGAGGCCGCCGAGGCCCTCAGCGAGCTGGCGGAGCGGGCCGAGCAGGCCGGCGGCCGGGTGGGTGAGCGGCTGCTGGTGGCGCGTGAGGACGCCGCGGCCGGGTCGCGGCTGACGCTGCTCGCCGTGGACAACGGCGCCGTGCACCGGGCCTGCCTGGGGGTGGTCGAGGAGCACGAGGGCCTGTCGCTGGGGGTGTCCGCGCCGGCCGCCCTGGACGAGGCGGGGGTGGCCTTCGCGCAGGCGGAGCGGGCGCTGGCGGTGGCGCTGCGCGGTGGCCGGCGGTCGGTGGACCACGAGGAGGTCGGCGCGGGATCGCTGCTGCCGCTGCTCGGGGAGGAGGCCGTGACGGCCTTCGCCGAGGGCCTGCTGCGGCCGCTGCGCGAACACGACCGCACCGCGCGCGGCGACCTGGTCGCCTCGCTGCGGGCCTGGCTGTCGCGGCACGGCCAGTGGGACGCCGCCGCGGCCGACCTGGGGGTGCACCGGCACACCCTGCGCTACCGGATGCGCCGGGTCGAGGAGCTGCTCGGACGTTCGCTGGACGACACGGACGTGCGGATGGAGCTGTGGCTCGCGCTGCGTTCGGGCGAGGAGTGAGCGGGCGGGGTGCGGGCCGGGCCACGTCCGTACCGGCGCGGGTACTGGCCGGGATGGAGTGCCGGCGCGGCTGAGCGCTACGCCGTGGCCAATCCGGATCGGTTGCGAGCCCGCCTACCGTGGGGTTCGGGCTCCACAGCGGTGGGGCGCAGACGACGAGGAGAGGGCCGGTACCACCGTGACCACCACCCATGAGTTCTGGCTGGCCGGCCGCCGGGCGAGCGGCGACGGCGACTTCGAGGTGCGCAACCCCTGGGACGGGCGCCTGGTCGGGAAGGTCGCCGTGCCGACCGAGGAGCAGGTGGAGGAGGCGCTGGCCGCCGCCGTGACCGCCCTCCCGGTGTTCGCCGCGACCCCCGCGCACGTCCGCACGGCCGCGCTGGACCATGTGGCCCGGCGCCTGGCCGAGCGCACCGAGGAGATCGCGCAGCTGATCACCGCGGAGAACGGCAAGCCGATCAAGTGGGCCCGCGGTGAGGTCGGCCGCGCCGTCTCGGTGTTCCGCTGGGCCGCCGAGGAGGCCCGCCGGACGAACGGCGAGACCATGCGCCTCGACACCGACCCGGGCGGCACCGGCCGCTTCGCCGTGGTGCGCCGCTTCCCGCGCGGGGTGGTGCTGGGCATCGCCCCGTTCAACTTCCCGCTGAACCTGGTCGCGCACAAGGTCGCCCCGGCGATCGCCGTCGGCGCACCGATCATCCTCAAGCCGGCCCCCGCCACCCCGCTGTCCGCGCTGGTGCTCGGCGAGATCCTGGCCGAGACCGACCTGCCGGCCGGGGCCTGGAGCGTGCTGCCGGTGCCGAACGACCGGATGCCGGCGCTGGTCCAGGACAAGCGCCTGCCGGTGATCTCGTTCACCGGTTCGGACAAGGTCGGCTACCAGATCATGGACTCGGTGCCGCGCAAGCACGTCACCCTGGAGCTCGGCGGCAACGCCGCGGCCGTGGTGCTCGCCGACTGGTCCTCCGACGCGGACCTGGAGTGGGCGGCCTCGCGCATCGCGACCTTCGCCAACTACCAGGGCGGCCAGTCCTGCATCTCGGTGCAGCGGGTCATCGCGGACGCCACCGTGTACGACGCGCTGGTCGAGAAGGTCGTCACCAAGGTGCAGGCGCAGGTCACCGGCGACCCGTCCGACGAGGCCACCGAGGTCGGCCCGCTGGTCGACGAGAACGCCGCGAAGCGGGTGGAGGCCTGGGTGGACGACGCGATCGCCAAGGGCGCCAAGCTGCTGACCGGCGGCGGCCGCGAGGGCGCCACGTACGCCCCGACCGTGCTCGCCGAGCTGCCCGCGGACGCGATCCTGGCCACGGCCGAGGTCTTCGGCCCGGTGCTCTCGCTGCAGAAGGTGGACGGCACCGACGAGGCGTTCGCCGCCGTCAACGACTCGCTCTTCGGCCTGCAGGCGGGCGTCTTCACGCACGACGTGCAGACCGCCTTCCGGGCCCACCGCGAGCTGGAGGTGGGCGGCGTGATCATCGGCGACGCCCCCTCGTACCGCGCCGACCAGATGCCGTACGGCGGGGTCAAGGACTCCGGTGTCGGCCGCGAGGGCGTGCGGTACGCGATGGACGACTACACCCAGGAGAAGGTGCTGGTGCTCACCGGCCTGGACCTCTGAGCCCGCTGCACCCGGAACCCCGGAACCCCGTCACCCCGTGGCCGTGACGGGGGTGCGGCGTGATAGGGACTTCCGTTCCTCGTGGCGTGCTCCGGCGGCGGGGTAAGCCGACTGCGGGGACGGCCACCCCGACCCGGGT
>NZ_JBHUWW010000140.1:0-22922 GCF_042669755.1 Kitasatospora sp. NPDC057223
CCCCGGGAGAAAGCACCCTTCTCCCGGGGCCGCCGTGTGCCGTGGGGCGGCGGGTCAGCGCCCGGATCCAACGAGGTCAGTCGTCTTCGGCCGGCTCGGCAGACGACTGCCCGGCGTGCAGGCGCATCTGCTCGCGCTCCGCCTCCTCGGTAATCTCCAGCCGTCGTGTCCCGGCCTCGATCTCCGCTTTGCGGACCTCAGCTCGGGCGGCGACCGTCGCTTTCGCGACCATGGCCGCCGTCGTCGCCGCGGTGCCCAACCCCGCCGCCAGCTGTGCGGCAGTGACCAGCCCGGCGTTGCCCGTGCCGCCGTCCATACGGACGCTCTCGCCAGAGCCGTCCCGACACCGCGTCGCCGGGCGGCCCGGGCCGCAACGATCGCCGCTGCCCGGCTGCTGCGCGGCTGCTGCGCGGCCAGGCGGGGCCCGGGCGGTCAGCGGTCAGTGGGCCTCTTCGGGTTGGGGCTGGGAGTCCCACAGGTTGACCCTCTCCCGCAGCCGCAGTGGCTTGTCCGCCGGCCCCTTCACTACCGGGGGGATGATGCGGTCCTCGTGGGTGCAGCCGCCCTCCGCGTGCTGGGCGGGGTTCATGCAGTGCGAGCGGCGGTGCGGGCGCACCGGCCACCGGCACGACCACTGCGGGGCGCGGCGCCCGGTGGAGGCGGCGGCGTCCAGTTCGGCGGCCGCGCGGGGCGGGCGGTGCGCGGAGTGGACGTGGACGATGCGCACGGTGCCGGGGCCGGTGATGCCGTCGCGGGCGTCGCGCTTGCGCCCGGCCCGGGGCCGGGGGATCTCCACGGTGTCGGTCAGCCGTGCTGTGCCCTGCTGGGCCATCATCTGCCAGGCGGTGTAGAGGACGTGCATCCACTGGTCGGTGGTGTCGGGGCGCGCCGGGCCGAACGGGGCACCGTCCTCGAAGACGCTCTCGTTGTCCCACGTGATCGGCGCCTGGCCGGGCAGGTGCGCCGAGCTGATCTGCCCGGCCGTCATCACGTGGCCGTCGGCGGTGGTCCCGATGACCGTGGACGGCTCCAGCGCCCCGAACCGGCGGCTGGTGGCGTACCAGGTCACCCACACACCGCTGAAGCCGTCGGGGACAACCCGCCCGCCCTCGGGGAAGCGGGCGAGCCACCGCAGCCGCTGCCCGGCCGGCGCGTCCTCGACCGTGAACAGCGACGGCGACCAGGTGGTCCACGACGCCGCGACGATCGGGATGGTCACCTGCGCGGACACTCCCGCGCGGCGGGCGGGGGTTTCCGCCAGCGCAGCGCCGACGTCCTCGGTGTAGCCGCCGATCGGCTCGGCGAACACGATCAGGCCCGACTCCGCCGGCAGTCGGCGGGAGTCCATCCGCTCCTTCGGCGGCACGCTGGCGGCGGCCAGGGCCAGCGACGTCATGTCCGCGGTCGCGAAGTACAACTCCGCCTCCTGCAGGATCGCCTCCTCCTGCCGCAGCAGGACCTGCGCACCGATCGCCCCCGGCGACGCACCCACCCCCGGGAGGGTGGGGAGCACGCTCGCGCGGCCCGCGTTGCGCCACCGCCATCGTCTCCACCGCAGCGGACTGCCGGCAGGCCGACATCATCAGGGAGCGCCAGTCCGGCAGCTCGGTGGGATCCGGCGGGGACCAGGCAGGGCCGGACAAGTCGGTCGTCATGCCTGCAGACGGTATCGAGCCGGCCCCGCCGCCGTGCCGAGAACAGGCCCGGCGGCCCGGCTTTCGTGACGCCGCAGGGCCTGTCCCAACCCTGTCCCTGGGACATATCCCACCGTTTCCCCAGGCAGAGAGGCCGCACTGCGGGCCGTCGTCACGGATCACGAAAAGGGCCGTCACGATGCCCGGCGCCGTACGCTTGATCATGTGATCCCCGATCAGCAGACACCCGGGCCCGCCCCGCAGTGCGCCGCCTGCGGGAAGAAACTGCGGCCCCCCGGCCGGGGCCGCCCGATGAAGCACTGCGACACGGCCTGCCGATCCGCCGCCTACCGCCGCCGACGCCGCGCGAACACCACTCCGGCACCGGCCACCGGCCCATGGCCCGACGACGCGGTCCTGCCAAAGATCACCGGAACGCCCCGCGAACAGCTCCCCGCCATCGCGGACGAGTTCGTCCAGGACGTCTACCTCTACCTCGGCGCCCTGGAAGACGCGGACACGGACCCCGTCGACGAACTGCTCGCCGGCCTGGAACAGGACTGGCCCACCTACCTGCAACGCCTGCTGGAACAGGCCCGCCTCGCCCGCACCGAACACGCCCAGATCGTCGACGGTGCCGCCGCGAGCCCGCCCCCGGCCACCCACCCGGCACCCCCCACCAACACCCCCCATGGCCGCTCCCCGGCCGCCCAACGCGAGCAGTGGGCCTCCCTCCTCGACGACACCCCCGCCCCGCCCCCGCCCCTGCCCCCGGACCCCACCCACCGCCACGGACCCACCGACACCGAAATCCCCCTGCCCCAGGCCGGCACCTCCACCAGGCTGCGCACCTGGTCCAGTCTCGGGGAGCGGCCTCCCGTCTACCTCGTCCACTCGGAGTGGCCCGACCCGTACGGCTGGGTCGAGTACGGCCTCACCGGCCCCCACTGGTCCGCGATCCTTACCGGCCCCCTCCTGCAAGCACCTCCACCTCACCGACTTCCTCGGCCGACCCCAGCAGCACGCCACCGCCCACCTCGCCGCCCTGGCCGTCCACAAGGGCTTCGTCCGCGGCCACTCCCCGGACTGACCGCCGCACAGCCCGCGAGCGGCCGGCCGGGCTGGTCCTGCCCCTTCCGGCCGGTGTCTAGTGCTGTGACCGGGAACGTGTGCTACGACCGAGAAGGTTCACCGTGTTGGAAAGTGCTGGTCGGCCGTGAAGCTCAAGTGCACGTCGGCACTGCCGAATCAGCCGGCGACTCCACGTCGGGCGACCAGAAGGCCAACACGGCCCGTACTGTGTTTCCATGCCGAATGCACCCCAGGAGCTTCACCTCGATCGCGCGCGGGCCGGGTCATTCGGCTCGGTGGCCGAACAGTATGATCGCTACCGTCCGACGTATCCTGATGACCTGATAGACGACTTGGCCGCCTTGCGGCCGGCGAAGGTTCTCGATGTCGGATGTGGCACTGGCAAGGCAGCCGTGGCTCTCGCGGAACGTGGCCTTCGCGTCCTCGGTGTCGAGTTAGACGAGCGGATGGCTCAGGTCGCTCGCAGCCATGGCGTTGAGGTGCAGGTCGCGGCCTTCGAGACATGGAACGCGGCGGGACACACCTTCGACCTCATCACCTGCGGTGACGCATGGCACTGGATCGACCCCGCACGCGGGGTTGCCAAGGCCGCGGAGACGCTGAACGCAGGCGGGACCATCGCACGATTCTGGACTTCCACGGTACTGAGTGAGGCTGCCAGCGGGGCATTCGAGGCGATCTACCGCAGGCATGCGCCGGAAGTCGCGCAGGTATGGCGGCCGGCGGGAAACGCGCCACGGGTTCATGCTTCCAGCGTCGACCTCTTCGAACGAAGCTCCGCGTTCTCGCCGGTAGAGATGCGGAGCTACCCATGGGAACACTCTTTCGCCGGTGATGAGTGGGTAGGGCTCGCGGCGACCGTCAGCGATCACCAGCGTCTCGGAGCCGAGCGCCTCACCGCCTTGCTGCAGGCGCTCCGGGCGACGATCGACGAGCTTGGTGGCACTGTCCACGCCCACCATGAGACCTACGTTCTACTTGCCCAGCGCGTCTAACAGGAGTGTCAGGCAGGCGTCAGGCCGCGGCTGTCAGGGGGGCGCCCACCCCAGCGCAGGCCCTTCTCGCTGCGGATGCGGGCGCGCTCGCACCGTTGGGCGGCCAGGCTGGCGGGGTGGCGGGCGTTGGCGTTGCGCCAGCGCAGGTAGGAGTGCAGTGCGCGGGTCCGGACCGTGTGGTTCGGGTGGTGGGAGGTGGCGAGCGTGAACTGCCGCAGCGAGCCGAAGTGCGCCTCGATCGGGTCGGCCCAGGATACGTTGGTCCGGGTGAAGCAGAGATGCACGTTGCTGTTCTTCGCCCAGCGGAGAATCTTCCTGCCGTTGTGAGCGGAGAGGTTGTCCAAGATCACGTAGACCGGGGCTCCGTCGGGTCGGGCAGTCCGGATCGAGCGAAGTGCGGCCAGGATGTTCGCGGTGCCCTTGAGGAGCCTGTTCACGCCCCAGAGGGTGTCCTCACCGATCGAGTAGCAGCCGTGGAAGTGGTCACGCCGTTGGTACGGTGGTAGGTCGCCGACAGCCGGTCGGGCGTACCGTGTTCGGCCCAGCAGCTGCCGGCGGTGGGGCGGATGCCGAGCGGGAGGATCTCGTCGAACGCGAACGTGCGGTCGGGGAAGTGCTCCAGGACGTGTTCGATCCGGTCGAGCTTGGCGTCGTAGTCGGGGTCGGTGGACTCCTTCCAGGTCTTCGTGCGCCGGAAGGTGACGCCTCGCCGGACGAGCAGGCAACGCAGGGCCTCGCGGCCGATCCGGCTCACCCGCCCGCGGACCCGGCGCAGGTAGCCGAGGAGTTCGCGTATCGACCAGCGGGTGAAAGGGTGCCCGAGCTTGGCCGGGCGGGTGGTGGCCATCTGGACGACGAAGTCTCGTCGTCAGGACTGAGCAGGCGGGGACGGCCTCCCGCCCACTGAGGGTCCGGGCAAGCCAAGCTGGTCTCGTTGAACCGGTGGATCACACCCCGCACCGTGTCCTTGGGCGACGCAATGTCCTACGCCCAGTCAACCCGACTGCCCCCCACCTCGTCGTCGGCACCCGCGACCGACTGCGACCGGCCTCGGCCTGCCCGGCCTTGCTGCGCCAGAGCTGGCTGCGTCATCCCGCTGACGGTGGCTTGCCGGATGCCGGGGCGGCGCGTGTGTGGTGGGTGGTGAGGGGGTGTCGCTGAGGTGTTGTACGGCGGTGAGGATCTGGGGTGCGGTCGTGTTCGTGCCTGTGGGGTGGAGGACGAGGGGGCTGCCGTAGCGCTTGGTGAGGGCTTGCGCTCGTGCGTGCGGGCGGTGGAGGGGTATGCCGGCGGGCAGGGCGGGCAGGGCGGGCAGGGCGGGCAGGGCGGGCAGGGCGGGCAGGGCGGGCAGGGCGGGCAGGGCGGGCAGGGCGGGCAGGGCGGGCAGGCCTGGGACGGGCCCCGTCGACCCGGCGTGCGCTCCGGGACGGTGGAGATCTTCTGGGCGTATCGCCTGCGGACGGAACCGGAGGCGCTGTGGCGGCAGATGGGCGGCAGTCCCGTTGCCAACCGGTGAGCGGGTTCGATCGAGCTGCGCGGTGATCAGCGGCCGAGCGCCAGGCCGTTCCCGGATGTCGGCAAGACGATGACGCCGCCACCTTCGCGGTCCTCGCGGCGGCGTACCGTCGCACAACAACTGCCCGGAGCCGCTGGAACGCCGGTGACGGTGTCGCCGGCCGGGCTCGACGCCGCGGCTCCCGGGTACGGCCGGGCCCGGCCCTGGCGCCGGGGCCGGCGCGGCGGGACGGTCCTGCGGCCCGGAGTGAAGTCCCACCAGTTCGAGGGGAAGGCCCAGGGCCCGGGCAGGCTTCAACGACGGCTGCGACGCTCTGACATGACGAACACCCTGCCCGCTCCAAGCCGTCCCACGCCCGGCTGTGCCCCCGACACGCTGCCGCCCGCCCCCGGGAGTGGCGGCTGCGCCCCTGGTGGCTTTCGTCCCGGGGACGGGTTCCGGTATGTCCGGGGCAAGGCGGAGCGGGTCCGCTTCGCCTTGTCGGCGAGCAGCTGAATGTCCACCGTCGGGCGGTCGACCGTCACGGTCCGTCGAAATTTTGGTGTGAAACATTCGGGTGCCCTCGTGTCGTCATAGGGCGGATAACGCGAGGGAAGGGGAGATGACAGTGGGCACAGCTCGACAGCGGGCGGCCTCGGAGGAGGAGTTCGTCGCGTTCGCGACGGCCCGCGGTGGGCAGCTCTACCGGTCGGCGTACTTCCTCACCGGGGGCGACGCGCACCTGGCCGAGGACCTGGTGCAGGACACGCTGGGCCAGATGTACACGCAGTGGCACCGGCTGCAGCGGCCGAGCTGGGCCGGGCGGATCGACAACCCGGCCGGCTACGCCCGGACGGTGCTGGTCCGGGCCTACCTGACGCACCAGCGCAGGCGCAGCAATACCGAGCGGCCCAGCCGGGTGCTGCCGGAGGTGCCGGCGCCCGAGCAGGACGCGGCGCTTCGGCTGGCGCTGGTCGACGCGCTGGCGCAGCTTGCGCCGCGCGACCGGGCGGTGGTGGTGCTCCGTTACTGGGAGGACCGGAGCGTGGAGGAGACCGCGGCGATTGTGAAGGACAGCTCGGCGGCGGTGCGGACCAGGTGCACCCGGGCGCTGGCCCGGCTGCGGTCCCTCCTGGGGGCCGAGCTGGCGGAGCTGGTGGCGCGGTGAGCGGGCGGGACGAGTCGGTGGACGGGGTCTTCGGTGAGCGGAGTGGCGAAGTGAGCGGTGGGGACGAAGTGAGCGGTGGGGACGAAGAGTTCGAGGTCCGGTTGAGTGCGGCGTTCGGACGGGCTGCTGACGGCCTCGGGGGGGCCGCGGCCGCCCGGCTGGTCGATGGCGGTCTGGAGGCCGGGCGGCGGCGCAGGCTGCGGCGGCGGCGGACGGTCATGCTGGCCGGCGCGTTGACCCTGGTGGTGGCTGCGGGGGCGAGCGCGCTGACCCTGCCGTCCGGGCTGCCGGGCCGGGCCTCCGGTGCGCTGGCCTCCTCGACGGGCGCCCCGGCGCCGCTCGACCGGGGGGTGACCATCCTGCTGATCGGTCTGGACGCCACCACCGACGCCCAGGGCCGGCCGGTGCCCGCGGAGCTGCGCCGCCAGGAGCTGCACGCCGGGGCGGACGACACGGACGTCGCGGACACCCTGGTGCTGGTGCACATCCCGGCCGGCGGAGGGACGGTGCGGCAGCTGTCGATTCCCCGGGACGTGCTGGTCGACGCGGCCGGTGGCGGTGCCAAGGTGGCGATCAGGCAGGTGTACGCGCGGGCCGAGGCGGTGGAGATGACACGCCTTCAGGGGCAGGGGGTTGCTGGAGCCGATCTGCGATGGCGTGCCCGGGAGGCCGGCCGCGCCGCGCTGATCCGGTCCGTGCAGGAGCTGGCGGGTGTGCCGGTGGACCACTTCGCGGAGGTCACGATGACCGGGTTCTACCGGGCCGCGCAAGCCGTCGGCACCGTGCCGGTCTGTCTGAACCGTGCGGTGGACGACGAGTTCAGCGGAGTGAGCCTGCCCGCCGGCCGGTCCGAGCTCGGCCCCGCGCAGGCGCTGGCGTTCGTACGGCAGCGCCACGGCGTGGGTGACGGGTCGGACCTGCAGCGCACGCGCCGGGCGCAGGCGTTCCTCGCCGGGATGCTGCAGACGTTGCGTGCCGGCGGGGTGCTGGCGGACGCCGGCAGGCTGGGGGCGCTGTACGACGCGCTGAAGGAGGACCTGGTGGTCGACAAGGGGTGGAGCCCGGTCGACTTCGTCCGCCAGGTGCCCGCCTTCGCGCAGGGGCGGGCGGCGGCCTCGGAGCTGCCGGTGCAGCCCAACGGTGCGGCGCTGGTGGCGGAGCCGGGCAAGGCGAAGGAGATTCTGGCCGGTGGGGGGACGGGTGCGGCACCGGCTGTGGACGGGGTGCCGTGCGTCGACTGAGCGGGCACGCGGGCTGATATCGGGCTGATATCCGGTTCGTCGCCGCGACGACGCCCCCGGCGGATCCGAGGACCGGCACGCCGACCGCCTCTCCGGAGACTGCTGGCGGCCGCCACCACACGGTGACGGCCGCCAGAGCTCTCTCAGGGCCTCGCCGGCGTGGCGCCGGGCAGGCCGGCCCGGTCGGGGACGGCCCGCCCGGCCCACCATGCCCGCGCCCCCGCCGGGCGTCCCGGAAACCGCAGCCGCCGTCGAGCAGCCCGGAGCGCGCCGCCGCGTCCTGATCAGGCTGCGCGGCTCCGTGGCCCTGTTCACCACCCAGGTCCTGGAGCAGGCGCAGGCAGCGCACGACGACGCCCGGGCCACCCTCTCCGCCGCGTGAACGATCCCCTCCCGGGAGCCGACCGACCGACTCGATCACGTGTCCGGCCGGATCGGGCGGTTGCGGGGCCGGCTTTTCAGTGGGGGAGCAGGCCGTCCGGGCAGTGCGCTGCGGTTACCCCGGTCTGGGTGCTCCAGAACGGCCTGGACCGCGGCCCTGGCCGCTCCACTGGCGCTGCTCCTGGCGGCGGCCGCGTGCGTGGTCGCCCTGCGCAGGGCGGTGGCGTCGCTCAGGTGCACGGGTAGGGCAGGGGGGTGGTCCCTCCTCGCGTACTGAGCGGTGTCCTCGTCCAGGATCCGCAGGGCCTCGGTGCGGCCGACCGCTTCCAGCAGCTTGACGGCGGTGCAGACCGCGACGGCGTGGGCCTGGTCCGCGCGCCGGCCGGGGCCTTCCACCGCTGGGGCGGGCCCGGCCCCGCCCGGGGCGACCCGGCGCACCGCCGTCGTGACCTCGAACTCCGACTCCGCCGGCGCCAGTGCCGCGACCGCGTCGGGCCCCGCACGGGCATCGGCGGCTCTCCCAGCTCGGTGAAGAGATCGTCGTGGCCGAGGACCAGCCAGGCCAGCGCACCGTCCAGCACTCCGTCGTCCACCCCGGCGAGGAGCCCTTCCACGGCGGCCCGCTCCCGGGCGAGGTACGCCCGCGTCAGATCCGCCGCCCGCCACATCGCACCGGCCGTCACCCGGTCCCCGGCATCGGTCACAACCGCGTCCTACCCGCCCGGTGACGCCGGCCGCAGGCACTGCGCCCGATTCACCCCCACGAGAGCCGGCCGGCCGGCCTTCTCGGGGCTCCCCGCCTGGTCGGTCGTCGTAGCCTGGTCGGTTGTGGTTGCTGGTTGCTGGTTGCTGGTTGCTGGTTGCTGGTGGCCTCGGGGCACGCGCTGGCTGCGCGGCCCCGGTGCGGGCGGCCGTCCCCGCTGTCGGGCTCCGGGTCCCGGATTTTCCCTTTGACCTCGCGGCGTTTCGGGTACCGGTTCGGGCCTTTGGCAGGCCGATTCTGGTTGCTGGCGGGGGTCTGGTCCGCGATCTGCGTCAGCTCGCCCGGACGTCCCGGTGCGAACGCGTCCGCCGCGACCGTGGCCACTCGCGTGACGGCAGACTTTTCCCGTAACGGGATCCCACCCTTGATCGGCTTTGGGTGCGGTTTCGCGAAGTGTCCGCCGGCCAGGTGGTTTGCCGGGCCCTCAGGACCTTTCGGACCGGCTCTTGGCGTTACGCGGCGGTGAGGCCGGCCGGCCGCGGGGCCTCGGCCGAAGCGGCAGCTGCGGTAGTGGCGGCGCGGTGGCCGGCGCGGCTCTGTCCGATGAAGAACAGCGTCAGGCCGGCGGCCAGCCAGCAGGCCAGCACCGCGATCGGGCGCGCGGCTCCGTGGCCGTGGAAGAAGGAGGTGGAGCGCAGCAGCGTGCCGGTGGCGCCGGGGGGCAGTAGCCGGCCGATGGTGCCCAGTGGGGCGGGCAGCAGTTCGGGGGCGGTGGTGAGGCCGCTCAGCGGGTAGCCCAGCAGCATGATCAGCATGGCGGCGAGTGCCAGGCCGCGGCCGCCGAGTGCGGAGCGGAGGCCGAGTACGGTCCAGGCGGTGGCGGCGATCCCGAGCGCTACTCCGGCGGTGATGAGGGCGTAGTTGCCGGTGACTGAGCCGAACCAGTACTTCTCGATCGCGATGAAGGTGGCGGAGCCGATGCCGGCGAAGGCGAATACGCCCGTCACGCGTTGTGCCGTGCCGGGCGCCATCGCGAGCATGGCGAGGGCGCAGATCCAGCCGCCCAGTACCAGTGGGAGCGCCCCGCCTGCCAGGCCGGCGCCGGAGGGGTCCCGGTCCGGCAACGGCACCACGTCGGTGACCGGGGCCTGGAGGGTGGCGGCCAGGCCGGCCAGTAGCTGGGCGACGGCCGGGCTGGCCGCGCCGGCGGTCAGCACTCGCGCGCCGGTGGGCTCGACGATGATGGCGCCGTAGTCCTGGCGGTGCAGGATGCGGGTCCGCGCGGTGTCCGTGTCGGCGACGGGGTCGATCTGGAAGGCTCCAGGCCGGTTTGCCTGCAGGCGTTGCACCAGCGTGCCGGTGGTGGCCTGCGGGTCGACCACGGCAACGGGGAGGTGATGCGGTCTCAGGTGCTGCATCGGCAGCGCGAAGGCGATCAGCAGGGCCGTCAGCACCCCGGTGAGCAGGGTGACGGCTCGTGCGACCGGGCTCCATCCGGCGGTGGTTCGAGTGCTCACGATTCCTCCGATAAGATACTGACCGTTTCTTCCGGGTGAGCGTAGACTGCTCCAATAAGAAACGCAAAGTATCTTCTGGAGATGGCATGACGGCCCAAGTCACCCGCCGGCGGCGCCGGGGCTCAGAACTGGAACACGCGATCCTCGAAGCCGTACGTGAGGAGCTCGCCGCCGTCGGTTACGCGGGACTCACCATGGACGGCGTCGCGGCCAGGGCGCAGACCAGCAAGCCGGTGCTCTACCGGCGCTGGCCCAGCCGGGCCCAGCTCGTCATGGCGGCCATGCGACGCGACGTCCCGAGCCCCGGGGAACTGCCCGACACAGGCGAACTCCGCTCCGATCTCGTCGCGTTGCTGCGACGGCTGGCACGCCGGTTCGACGACTGGCCCAAGGGCATGATCGCGGGCCTGCTCGCGGAGACCCTGAGCGACCCGGAACTGTCCGTGCTCATCCAGGACCTCTTCACCGGCCCGATGTCGCAACTGGCCGCGGAGGTCCTGGAACGAGCCGCCGCCCGAGGTGAGATCCACGGTGAGCGACTGACTCCGCGCATCCGACGCCTGCCGTTGGACCTGCTGCGCAGCGAGGTCTTCCTCCGTGGCCAGGCGCCCCCGGACCTCTACATCGACCAGGTCGTCGACGAGATCCTGCTCCCCCTGCTGCACGCGATCTGAATCGGCCCCCGGCGGCCGTCCCGCGTTCATCGTCCACGGCGCCCGGCCGCATGCCGGAGCCGATCCTTGTTCTCCTGCAACAGGACGCGCAGCATCCGGACCGGCGCACCAGTGACCACGCCAGCGACCTCTGGTCGAGCCCGTGGGCAGCGGCGGCCGAGGCATTCGTCAACTGCCGGGACGAGGGGCTGCGTCAACACCTCCAAACCGTCTTCCCTCTGGAAGCGGGCCACTACCCGCCCGGACACGGCCGACTCCTGAACCAGACCCGGACCATCGCCGACAACGCGCCCGATCGCTTCGGCAGACTCCTGGCGAACGAGTCCGGCTACGGCATCTCGATCTGACCGGCCCCTCTGACAATGTGTGAAGGACTCTCCACGCATCCTGAGCCCGTAGCGAGCCGTGCGGAGCGGAGCGGCCGTGGGCTGCGAGCGGTGCGCGGGCGGCTACCCGGGTAACGTTCGAGACGTGTCCAATTCTCCGGCGCCAGGGCGCCCGGACCGTCGGACCGCCGGGACGGGGCCGCGATGACCTTGCTGCCGCTGGCCGTCGACCCGACGAGTGGGTCCGCCCTGCTCGCCGGGTTCGGCGCCCTCGCCGTTCTGGTGGTGACCTTCGCCGAGTCGGGCCTGCTGGTGGTCGGCTTCTTCCTCCCCGGCGACACGCTGCTGCTGCCGGCTGGGGTGCTCTGCGCGGCCGGCAACGGCTCCGGGCCGCACCTCTCGCTCTGGCAGGTGATGCTCTGCGCCGCCGTGGGGGCCGTCGTCGGGGCCCAGGTCGGCTTCCTGATCGGGCGCCACGGCGGCCGCACGGCTCTCGCCCGCAGCCGCAGCAAACGCCTGAGATCGGCCGCCGCCCAGGGGGAGGAACTGCTGCGCCGCTACGGCTACCGCAAGGCGATCGTCCTCGGCCGGTTCGTCCCGCTGGTCCGCACGGTGCTCAGCCCGCTGGCGGGCATCCTGGACGTCCCCACCCGGACCTTCACCGTGTGGCAGGTCGTCGCCGGGCTGCTCTGGTCGCAGAGCCTGGTGCTGGCCGGCTACTGGCTGGGCGCCGCCGTGCCGGGCATCGACCACTACCTGTGGCTGCTCGTCGGGGCGGTCGTCGTGCTCTCGATCCTGCCCCTGCTGATCCGCCCGCGACGCGGCTCCCGCTGACGCGGCCCGCCAGGACGCCGGCGCACCCGGCCGCCAGCGACCAACCCGGCGACCGATGCCCCGGCCGGGACGGCGGTCAGCATCTCGGCGACCGCCGGCCTCCCCTCGGCGGCCAGGCGCAGGTCCGCCACCGCCGCGCGCACCCCGGCGGCCGCAGTGCCAGCCAGGGGCGGCAGGTGCTGGTTCAGCGCCAATGCACCTCGACGTGGGCAGCCAGGAACTGCAGTGCCCAGATGACGGCGCTCGCGCCGATGGTGGAGCAGATGCCGATGAGCACCTGCTCGCCCAGCCGACCCCCACCCCGCCGGGACGCCGGCACGACCCCCTCCACCGCCCCTTCAAGGGGTGGCTGCGAACAGCGTTCCGTACGGTCCCGATCGGCTGCGTCGTGCGCCTGACCATGCGGCTCCAACTCGTTCACGCTCTCTCCATATTCGTTCTGGTCGTGGCGATGACCGGGACGGCTTGTCGAGGCCCGGCCGGAGCACCAGCACGCCGCGTTCGACTGCGGTAGCACGAAAGCCCTTTTGCCTGCGGCGGTTTGAGCCCATCACCTAGGCTTCCGTCAGACGCCGGGGTTGCACCAGCTGCAACGGTTGCCAGTTGTCGGCAACACCGGAATGACCCGACGGGGGCCGCAGTGCTGGAGAGGCGGGCCGGGGCACAGCCCGAGCGGCACGAGCCCGAGACCGAGCCGGAGGTCGTGGCCTTCACCGACTTCCTGAACCAACTCTTCGACGTCCTTGGTATCACCCTCATCCGCCTCGCGGCCCGCGTGCGCCGCGACAAGGGCTCGGTCTCCCGCTACCTCAGCGGTCGGCGTATCGCGCCCTCTGCCTTCATCGACCAGCTCCTGAACGAGGTCGCCGACACCACCGGCAACCCTGTCACCGAAAACGTTCGTGACCAGGCCTACCAACTGCGTCTGAAGGCGATCAAGGTACGCAACCCCTCCAAGTACGAGATCGAACAGCTTCGGGAGAGCCTCGGCGCTGCCGAACGCGATCTCAAGCGCGCCGATGTCCGCGAGCGCGTCCTGCTGGAAGCAGTGAAGGCCGCCGAAGTCCAGACCCGCCAGGCCGAACAGCGCTACCGTCAGTTGGAGAGCGACTGGGCCACTACCCGCTACACCTCCGGCTCCGCAGCACTCGACATCTACTCCGGCCCCGAGGGAGGGGACGAGCTCCGCGACGAGATCCGCGGCCTCAAGGCCGAACTGGAAGCACTGCGCGCCGAGCTCTCCCGCGCCCAGGCACTCAAGCACGACGCCGAGGAGCAATGTCTGCGTCTGGAGGCACGGCTTCTGGCCGCCGAGGCTGCTCTCAAGGCCCAGAGGGCAAAGGCGGACAGGACCTTCCTCTACGGTGCCGAGCTTGAGTCACCCGGCATGGTGCTTACACGGGAGTTCGGCCGCAAGGTCGGCACCACCCTGGACCTCGACACGACTGCCGGTGAGCTGTGCGACGTCTTCGTCCCCACACTCGCTGACTTCGCCAGCGTCGACCTGCTCGCCGGCTTCATCAACTACCCCGAACTGCCCGATAAGCGCCCGGACGACCAGACAATGCTCCAACGAGTGGGCCGAGGCGCCCACGCCACCCGCGGACACTGGGACCATGCCCTGGAACTAGGTGCCCTGTTCGCGATGCCACGCTCCATTCCTCCGGGCCGGGCTCTGCAGGACAACGAACCGGTCCTGGTACCAGTGATCGACGCCGAGACGGCAGCACACTACGCCGCCTCGTTCCCAGGAGGCCCTGACCTGGCGGCGAGCGTGACGGGCCGTTCCATGCTCGTGCTGCCGCTGTCGGTTCGGGGCAGGATCCTTGGGGTGCTCAAGCTGATCCGGCTTCCGGACCGGCCCCCCTTCGACCCCGGCGACGCCCCCTTCCTCCAAGGGCTGGCGGATCGGGCCGCCGTCCTCCTGGACAGCGCGCGGCTGCACCAGGCGGAGACCCGGCTCGCCACCGCCATGCAGCGTTCGATGATCCCCATACACCCGCCACAGATCCCCGGCGTCCAGGTCGCCCACCGCTACCTGCCGGGCGATTCCAAGGCCGAGGTCGGCGGCGACTGGTTCGATGCGATCCAACTGCCCGGCAGCCGAGTCGCCCTGGTCATAGGCGACGTCATGGGCCATGGCCTGCACGCCGCCCAGACCATGGGACGCCTCCGCACAGCAATCCAGGCCTTCGCATCCCTGGACGTACCGCCAGGCCAACTGCTGCGCCACCTCGACAACCTGGCCCACAAACTGGGTGACGACCACCTGGCGACCTGCCTGTACGCGATCTACGACCCGATCAACCGCACCTGCGAACTGGCCAGTGCCGGGCACCTGCCACCGGTGCTCGTGCATCCGGACGGCCGCAGCGAGCTGCTGGAGATTCCGTCAGGCGCGCCGATCGGTGTCGGCGGAGTCCCGTTCGCCGCCAAGAAGATTGACGTCTCGGACGGCTCGACACTGGTGTTGTGCACCGATGGCCTGGTCAGGGGCGACGACGGTGACATAGGCGAGGGCCTGGCCGCGCTGTGCGGCGCCGGCATCGAGGCAAGCCAGACTCCGGACCAAGCCTGCGACACCGTGCTGGCGCGGCTGCATACCGCCGCCTCCACCGACGACGTTGCCCTGCTCGTCGCCCGCCTCGACGGCATTCCCCCCAGCGACATCGCGATCTGGAAACTCGATGCCACGAACAGCGAAGTCCGGCGGGCCCGCGCCCTGGTCCGCGAGCAGCTCTTCACGTGGGACCTGGCCGAGCTCACCGAGACTACAGAACTGCTGGTCAGCGAGCTGGTGACCAACGCCGTGCGGGTTGCCCGGGGCCACGTGCAACTGCAGCTCATCTGGCTGGACAAGTTGTTCGTCGAGGTCAGCGACGATAACCACAACCTGCCCTCGCTGGAGCCCGTCGAATTGCTCGACGAGTACGGCCGAGGCCTGCAGCTGGTCAGCCAGCTCGCCAATCGCTGGGGCACCGCCCGCAAGGCAGTCGGTAAGGTCGTCTGGTTCGAGCTTGTTCCGCGAAGTTTTTGGATCGGTGCCCGCCGGTTCCGCAGCAGGGGCGCTGCCGAGGAGGCCATGCGCGCCCTTCTCGCCAGGTACAGCTTCAACGCTGTGGTGGACCGTGAGGAGGATGACCGGTTGCTGCGAGACCTGCTGGATCTACACCCAGACGCGGAGGAGAAGGTCGGTGCAGGCGTGGACTTCTTCCGGATCGTCCGCACGCCGCGCGGCAACCACAAGGGCCTGTCGGCGGTGCAGGTCGACGGCACCGCAACCGACTTCTCCTACAAGGCCAGCCTCAGGACACCGAGCCCTCGGCAGAGGCAGTGAGGCCCATGCTGGTGGGATGTCCAGCCACAGCTCAACGCCTACCTCGAAGCCCGCTCCGCGGCCGAGATGTCGAGAGTGCCGCTGTCCCTGAGCATGGCCCCGGCACCTGCTGGCGCCCGCCGCCGTCCCGGGGTGGTCCGCTCTCCGCAGCGGGCTGACCTGGACTGACGGCCTGGGGCGGACTACGGGGCGCGTGGTCGGTGTCGGCCCGTCCTGTCCGCCGGCCCGTCCTGGCCGGTCCTTCGCCCGCCCGTCCGCCGTGCGCCGGTTCTGGCCGGTCCTGGGCCCGCTCGGTTGCCCGGGTGCCGGGTCGTCGTCCGGCTGCCCGCCCTGGTCCTCGGGTGCCTGGCTGGCCTTTTGGTGGCTGCTGCGCGCTCCTGCTCTCGGCCGTTCTGCCTTGTCGCTGGGTGATTGCGCGGCAATCACCCAGCTCCTGGTGCGGGTGACCGTCCCGCCGCTGTCCGGCCCTGCGGGTTCCGTCGCATGACCTCACGGCATTTCGAGCGCTTGAATGTCATTTTGGTAGACCAATCTGGACGGGTATACGGGCTCGGTCCGGCTGTCCGGGATACTGCGGGGCGCTCGGGTTTTGGTGACTGCTGGTGGTCGTCGTCCGGCTGGCCGGGGTCCGGGGCGGGGCTTCCGGGGGTCGGGGGCCGTTGGGGCCTCTCCGGGGTGTTCCCGTGAATTGATGGCCCGTCGGATTCACTGCCGGTTTCCGTGTCGGATTTCCTTGTCGATTCGCCAGGGGATTACGGTCGGTTGGGGTTGCCTCGGTGGGTGGTGAATTCATGCGGGGAGTTGGTCTGGGGTTCGCGCGGGGGTTCTGGCGGGGGTGTGGTGCGGGTTCCGGGTGCTTCGGGGTGGACCGCCCGTCGGCCGTCAGGAGCGGCCTGGTCCGTCCGCCGCGCGGTACCACTTGCCGGGCCGGTACCGCGGTGGCGGCCCGGACGAACGGTGCGGTCCGGGTGTGACGTCGTGCTGGCATCATGAGCGGATGATCGCTGCGCTGACCTGGCTCGACCGCACCGACTTCGCGCGCTACGCCCTCCTTCCCGAGCACCTGGTGCCCCGGTGGGCTGGGGAGGAGGTGTACGACGCGTGCGGCGAGTACGCGACGGCCCTGCGCTTCGAGGGCCACGACGTGGTGATCCTCGGCGGCGAGCCGCTGCCGGTGACCTGGATCGCGTACGCCCTGGTCTTCGCCCGCCGGTCGTCCGCCGACGACGATCGTTCGCTGCTCCCCGGTGTCGATACGGCGCTGGCCTCCGGCGCCTGGGAGGACGTGGTCACGGTCGAGCTCGGCGGCCGGTACGTGCTGACCGATGCCGGCTACGACGGCGGGCACATCCGCGGGCTCGACTACGCCGATCCGCCGGAGCTCGTCCGGGTCACGATTCCCGCCGGGCGCTATCTGCTCCAGTCGCTGCTCATCCAGCCCGACCCCGAGTCCGAGTACTACCTGGAACGCCTGCTCCCGCTCGGCTGATCAGCCGTCAGCCGCCACCCGGTACCGCGAGCAGGGATGGCGGGGGCTGCGCCTGACCGTGGTGGTGGGGTGGCCGGCTGCGCCCGCCCCCCGGCCACCCCGGTCCGGCTGCGCGCGCTGCGCCGTGGTCGTCCCGGTGGTGGTCGTGCCGGTTGGGGCGGCTTTGGTGGCGAGCGCCTGCTGCTAGGCCGGTGCCTTGTCCGCGTGCACGCTGTCCGCGTCGAGGTGCAGCTCGTAGACGGTGGTGCAGTCGGCGGCCCGCGTCGCGACCGGCTTCCCGCACCGGCAGGCGCGGTTAAGGCCCTGGTCGCCGGAGGGGCCGTCGCAGCACCCCATGCTCGTGTCCACCAGCATGGTCAGGTCCACTGCGTCTTCGGGGTGCAGGACGATGTTGCCCCGGGGGCCGGCGGACCTCAGGGAGCCACGTATATCGGACTTCCCGCCCGCGCGGCGCTGCGAGGGGCTGTCCTCGTTGTCCGGGTATGGCTCGTAGGGGGCGCCCCAAGGCTCGGTCTCGATTGCGTAGTGCCCCCGGGGGATCGTTGCCGCGGGCCCCCGGGCTCCCGGTCTCGGCCGGTCGTAGGGCTGTGGCTCCGGGACGGCGGGCAGCGGGGTCAGCGCGGACGTCAAAACCTCGCCACAACCGGCGCAGTGGAAGGTCACCATCGGGCATTTGTAGCCGAGCTGCCCCTCTTTGCGCACCCGAATTCGAGTGGCTCGCCCGAGAGTCGAGCAGCGTGTTGGTGGGTGCGGTGCGGTCGCGAAGCCACCCCACGCGGCCGCAGGCGACCGCCTGCGCCGGTGCCCCGCCACTGGCCCGCCCACCACCACCTTGGTACCCGGCAGGCCCCGGGCCCGACGCTGCCTCGGGCGCCCGGTGTTCCTGGCCGCTGCTGTCTCCTCAGGGCCGGCGCCCGGCTGCCGGCCGCCAGGAGCAGCTGGCTGCGCCTGCTCGCCCCGGCTCCCCGGTGCGCCGCGCCTGGCTGTCGTCCTGGCCGTCCTGGTCGTCGTGGTGCTCGTCTCCGGTGCCGGGCCCGGCCGGGTCCGGGTGTGGGTGGTTTGGGGGTTCTTGGTCCTGGGGTTGATTAACCCCTTTGACCTGGGGTTCTGTGTCCGCCACGATGCACCGATGTCAGTTGAGAGCACTCTCCTGAAGGTTGATGCGGACCTTCGGGGCGGCCGGATACCCGTTGCCCGCCAGCGCCTGCGGGGCCTGGCGTCCTCGTACCCGGCCGACCTCACGGTCAGGCGGCGGCTGGCCGAGGTCTACCGCCTGTACGGCGAGCCGGTCGAGGCCGGCCGCTGGGCCTACCTCGAGGAGCACCGGGACCTGGAGGAGACAGCGGCCTTCGAGGCCCGCTACCCCGATCCGCGTGTGCGGATGGGGGCGGTGCGCTGGTATGGCTCCGAGCGGCTGGTGGAGGCGGAGACCGCCCGCGCCCGGCTGGCCGGGCTGCGGGAGGCGGCCTCGGCCCACGCGGGCCGCCCGGTCTACTGGCACACCATCGGGGAGCTGGCCCCATCCGGTGACCAGGAGGCGTCCTTGGGCGACTCCGACTGGCTGTTCATCACGGTGTTCGCCCTCGTCGTCCTCGCGGTCCTGGGCTTCGCGGTCCTTGGTGTCATCACGATGGTCCGTTGGCTGCTCTGACGATGACGCCTGGTGGTCGCTGCTGGCCGCCCGCCGGGTCTGCTGCCGGGCCGGGGCCGCCGTTGTCCTGTCGCGTGTCCTGTCACGCCTGGGGTGCTGTCGCGCCGGTGACGGGCGGGGGAGGGCCGTTCCCCCCGTGCCGGGCTGGTCCGCGACAGCCGCGACAGGGGCCCGCGGTGCCCCTCGGGCAGCCGGGCTGCTCCCCGCCCGTCGTCCCCGTCCCCGGTCCTGTGCTCCGGCTCCTCGACCCCCGGCCGCTGTGGCCGTGCCCGGGTGGAGGCCGCCGGTGCGGCTGCGCCCGCCCGCCCGCCGGCCGTGCCCGGTGGAGCCTGTCCGTGCGGCTGCGCCTGGTCGTCGTCGTGGGTGTGGTGGGCGGTTTCTTCCGGGGTTGGGACGGGGGTGTCCCAGCTCTGTCCTAGCTCTGTCCTGGCTCTGTCCTGGCTCTGTCCCAGCACGCCCGGTTTGCCCGGTTTTGCTGGGACGGTCCCAGGTCGTTTGCCCAGGTGGGAGTGTTTTCGGCCAGAGGCTGGGACAGGCTGGGACGTGCCTTCGCGTCTGACCCGTCTCATCGAAGTTTGACGGATCGAACTTGATCTCATCGAAGTTTGATCACCCGCGCTGACCAGCGGAAGGCTGTCTGTCCTCGTTCGTAGGATCAGCGCCATGCCTGATGCCTTCACCGTCTTGTGGACCCATGACACGTGCCGTGCCCTGCGCAAGGTGGGTCGCGTGGGCGAACGGCCGCCGGTCGCCTACAGCGGCGTCCATACCTCCCGGCCTGCCTGGTCGGGAGCCCGGGCGGGGGACGAGGTGTACGCGTTGCACGTCAACCGGCACGAGCTGTTCGTGGTCAGCCAGATGCGGGTGACCGACATGGAGCGGCAGGACTGCTGCGGCGCGGCTCCCGCGACGTGGCAAGACTCAGGGTTTCCCGGGCACGGCGACTGGTCGATGCTCGGTGCCGACGACTGCGGAGCCACGGCGGTGCACGTGGACGCGACACCAGTGCGCTTCGATGTGCCAGTGCCCGGCGAACTCCTGGAGCGGCTCACCTGGCAAAACCGCCGCGGCCAGACCCGCGTCCTGAAGCACGTGGTGGACGGCCGCCTCGAACGTTCAATCAGCCTCCAGGGGTTCTACCGCCTGACCTCCGAGTCGGCCGACGAGCTGGCGGAACTGGTCGGCAACACCACCACGTGATGCCGCCCGACGAGCGGGCAGCCCGAGCGGTCAAACTTCGGTGAGACCCGTCAAAGTTCGTTGAGACGGGACAGCGTCGGCCCGCTCGCCGCTGGCGGCCTGTCGGCCCGGAGGGGCCTGTCCGTGTGCTGGCGGTCCGTCGCCGGGCCCGCTTCGCCCACCTCGCCTGCTGCTGCTCCTGGCTGCCGTGTCCGGCTGCGCCCGGTTGCTCCTGGTGGCCGGCGGGGCCTGTCGGTGTGCTGCCGGGACGTTGCCGGGCCGGGCCGGGCGGGGCCTGCTGCTGTTCCTGGCCGCCGTTCCGGCCACCGGGTGGCCGGCTGCCGGGTGCAGCGACTGCCGCTGCCCGCCGGGGCACCGGTGCCATCGGGAGGGCGGGCGCTGCCGGTGCCCGCCCCGGGGGGCCGCAGGCCACCCCTTGCCGTCCCGCCACGGCCCTGCCACGGTCCCGTCGCCACCGCTCCGGTGCCGCAGGCACCCGGCCCCACTCCGGGTCCGCCACCAACCCGCTGCGGGGCCGCCGCGCCCCGGCCCCGCCCCGCCCACTGGTGCGGCTGCCGGGCCGGCACCCCCCTCGCGGCCGCAGGCCGCCCGCGCTGGAGGCACGGGAGGAGCTGGAGGGCCAGGTGGTGGTGCCCGGCTGCGCCCCGGCCTGCTGCTCCTGGGGGCCGCGGGCCGGCCGCTCCTGGTTGCTGGCGGCCCGTGACTGACGTTGCCGCCCGGTCGGCCTGGGTGCTGCTGCTGGTGCAGTGACGGTGATCGGCGATGATTCCGTCCGTCAGAGTTGTGCGGTCTGGTCTGCTGACCAGCCACCGTGTCCTGTGGGGGTATTTAGTGGCCGACGAGAAGCAGGAAACCGAAATACCGGGAGAGGTTTTGACGCCAGATCTGGGTGATGCCCACTTCGGGCTTCTGTGCACCTGTGCCATGGCGGCTTTTCTCTTCTTTGTCTTCGGGTCAGTCGCTGCAATTTGGTCGGTGGCTGTTTTTGCTTTCGCTTTCGTGCTGATCAGCGTTTTCAACCTCGTTTTCGGGCAGGGTTTCGTGCAGTCTGTCCGGTGTGGCTATCTGGGTGCATTCGGAATTTGGCAGTGGTTTTCAGGTTGGTGAAATGGCCCCTTGTGCTCAGTCTGTGCCATAGAAAATTGCACCGTTCCCAGTCGCCTGTCTACGAGAGAATTCCTGCGGACCTTGACCAGCAATTCGTCAAGCGCCGGTCGCTGGATTCGCCCCCGCCCGCCCGCCCGCCTGAGGACCGCCCGCCCCGCCGCCCGCCCGCCGCCGGCTGTCCCGGTCCGCGTTCCGCCGGCGCTGCCTGCGCCCAGAGTGGACGTCCTGCCTGCCACCGCTTTCCCGGGGGCGTCAGCTGTAGCCTGTGGTGCCGGGTGCACCCGGGCTGGGAGACACCCTCGGGGGTGGGAGACGTCCCGGGGTGGGGTGGCACCCGCCGGGGGTGTGCCGTCGTCCTGGGGGGCCGCAGGCCGCCCGGCCCGGCCCGGTACCACTCCGGGCACCACCCGTACCGGCCGCACGCCGCTGTGCCCCGCCGGGGGGCCGCAGGCCACCGCCCCGCCCCCGTTCTCGGGCCCGCCGCCCCGGGCCGGTGCCGCGGGCCCGGTCCCGCCCGCCCGTGCGCCGGCGGGCCGCCAGGCCCCGCCCCCCGCCCCGCCCACCGGTGCGGCCGTCAGGCCGGCACCCCCGCCGCGGCCGCCAGGCCGCCCGCGGAACAGGTGGGGGCTGTTGGAGAGCCAGGTGGTGGTGCCCGGCTGCGCCCGGATCGGTGGGAGTCCCTGCCCCGGATCGGGGTGGTACTCGTTGCGGTGCTGCGCCCCGGTCCGTGTCCGCTCCCGCCCGCCGATGGTGTGGTGCTGCTCCCGGTGCTGCCCCCATTCAGGCCGGGGGTGGAGTTCCTGACAGCTTTTGCATCTCGACCTCCGAGTTCCTGACAGCTTTTGCATCTCGGTCCCGGAGTGCGTGACACCTTTTGCATCTTCGTCGCGTCGCTGGTCGCAGGGGTGCTCGCGCGGCTCAGGGAGGGGGTGGTGGCGGGGGTGCGGGGGCGGGTTCGGTGCCCGGCCGGGGGTGCTTGCCGGGCCCCGCCGCAGGCCTGCGTCGCACCCGTCCGGTGCTGCGTGCCGTGCTGCGGTCGTGGCTGTCGCCCCGCCCTCGGGAAGGGGCGTGGTGGCTGCTGTCGTGCCCGGGGGTTGGCGCCGTCGGGTGGTACGACTACTTCCTCCACCGCCCGCTGCTGCGCCCCGGGGAGGGCCCGTCGTCGGGCCGCCGTCGTCGGGCCGACGGGGGCGGGCCGACGGGGCGGGGCGGTGGTGTCCGGGGGGTGGTTCGGCGAGCTCCTGGTGCCCGCCGCCTGTGCCGCTGCCCCGCCGCTCTCTCCACCGCCGCCGTCGTCGCCGCCGTCGGGGCCGGGGCCGGGGCCGGCCTTCGCCCGCTGCGCACCGGCACCCGCTCGCTGCCGGTGCGCAGGCCGCTGTCCGCCGGCACCCGCCGCCCGCTGCTCCCCGCCGCGCCCCGGGCCCCGGAGCCCCCGTCGCGCCCTGGCCGCTCCTCCCGCCGCCCTCCGGGCAGCCGCCCCGCCCCCGGCCTCAGGTGCCCGCCCTCCCCTCTTGCTGGCGTTCACGGTCCGCTGCGGAGCCCGCCAGGGCGCCGCCCAGCCCCTGCCCCTGCCTGGTGGCCGCAGGCCGCCCCACGGGCCACCATGGGGGCGCCAGAGCACTCACACCCCGACGCTGCACCCCGGGGCCGATATCGGGCCGATGGCTTTCTACCGGCAATTCGCGGGATATCGTGAACGAAAGGCCAGCCGGATTCCCGTCCCGTCAGGGACGGCCCTTCTACCGGCAATTCGCGCGACATCGTGAACGCCGCCCGGACGCCCCGCCAGGGGTGGCCCCTCTACCGGCAATTCACGCCACATCGTGAACGCTCCCGGCCGCAGGCCGGAACGGGCCTCATGGCGGGCCGCAGGCCCGTGCCGTTTTCGACACTCGCCATCCGCTGAGTTGAGGCCCCGCCAGGGGCCGCCCCGGGCAAGCCAATTCGCCACCGGCGAATTGCCCCCGCCACCCCGCCCACCCCGCCCGGCGCAGCCGGGCCCCGGGGGCGCAGCCCCCGGCAGCAGCCACGCACGGTGACGGCGCAGCCGGCACCCCCCAGCCCTGGCGGGCCTTCAG
>NZ_JBHUWW010000141.1:0-22501 GCF_042669755.1 Kitasatospora sp. NPDC057223
CCCCGGGACACCCCGGCCCGCTCGGCGACCACCGAGACGGTGCTGCCGTTCCAGCCGACCTCGGCGAGACACTCCACGGCCGCCTCCAGCAGCCGGCGGCGGGTGGCGCGGCTGCGGTCCTGCTGGGGCGCGCGGGCGGCGGCGTGGGTGGTCATCGGCGGTCTGCGTCCCTGGGGGTGCGGGCTGGTCCGGTGCGGTCCCGACGATCCTCGCAGATCACCCGGCGGACGCCCGCTCGCGGTCCCGCAGTTCGCGCCGCAGGATCTTCCCGCTCGCCGACTTCGGGACGGCGTCCACGAACTCCACCGCCCGGACCTTCTTGTACGGCGCCACCCGCCCGGCGACGAAGTCCGCGACCTGCTGCTCGGTCAGGCCGCTGCCCGGCGCCCGGACCACGAACGCCTTCGGCCGCTCGGCACCGTCCGCGTCCGGAACGCCGATCACGGCGGCGTCGGCGATCTGCGGGTGGGTGAGCAGCAGGGCCTCCAGTTCGGCCGGGGCGACCTGGTAGCCCTTGTACTTGATCAGCTCCTTCACCCGGTCGACGACGAACAGGTAGCCGCGCTCGTCCACGTACCCGACGTCGCCGGTGTGCAGCCAGCCGTCCTCGTCGACGGTGGCGGCGGTGTCGGAGGGACGGGCGAAGTACCCCTTCATCACCTGCGGGCCGCGGATCAGGATCTCGCCGCTCACACCGGCGCCCAGATCCTCCCCCGGCCCGTCCAGCGCGGTGATCCGCAGTTCGGTGGACGGCACCAGCCGGCCGACGGACCCGCGCGACGGGTCCGGGTCCGAAGGGGCGATCACGTGGGTGACGGGCGAGAGTTCGGTCATGCCGTAGCCCTGCAGGATCCGCGGCAGACCGAGCCGGCGGGCGCACGCGTCGGCGAGATCGGCGTCCAACGGGGCGGCCGCGCTCAGCACGTACCGCAGCGAGGACAGGTCGAACCGCTCGACCAGCGGGTGCCTGGCCAGCGCGAGGACGATCGGCGGGGCCACGATCAGCGCCTCGACGCGCTGCTCCTGGATGGTGCGCAGGAACTGTTCGAGGTCGAAGCGGGGCAGCACGACGACGGTGGCGCCGCAGCGCAGCGGCTGGTTGAGCAGGGCTGCCAATCCGTAGATGTGGAAGAAGGGCAGCACGGCCAGCAGGCGCTCGCCGACCGCCGGGCGGTAGAGGGCGTCGGTCTGCGCGAGGTTGGTGGCGATCGAGCGGTGGGTGAGCATCACGCCCTTCGGCAGGCCGGTGGTGCCGCTGGAGTACGGCAGCACGGCGATGTCGGTGCCGGGGTCGATCTCCGGCGTGGGCGCGGGCGCGGTGGAGGCCAGCAGGTCGGCGAGCGAGCGGTGGCCCTCGGCGCCGTCGCAGACGAAGACCTCCCTGACCGGCGTCCCGTCCGCGGCCAGCGCGTCGGCGGCCGCCCGGACGACGGGGAGGAACGGCGAGACGGTGATGATCCAGCGGGCCCCGCTGTCCCGGAGCTGGGTGGCCAGCTCGCCCGCCGTGCTGAGCGAGCTGACCGTGGTGACGGTCGCCCCGGCGGCCGTCGCGCCGTAGTACACCACCGGGTAGGCGACGGTGTTGGGGCTGAACAGGGCGACCACGTCCCCCGGCCGCACCCCCGCCTCCGCCAGCCCGGCGCTCGCCCGCCGGACGGCGGCGGCCAGCCGGCCGTAGCTCACCGTCTCCCCCGTGACGCCGTCGACCAGCGCGATCGTCTCCGGGTGCTCGTCCGCCGTACCGAGCACGGCCAGGTGGACGGGGAGGTCGACGGGCTCGACGTCGGGGTAATCGCTGCGGAACACCATGCGTGCCTCCGGGTGGGGTGATGCTGACGACTGCTCACGGGCCTGCCCCCAGGGTGGCGTCGATCCGCGCCGCCGGACAGGGGAACGGCGATGATCCGAACTGACGAAATGACCGGGCCGCAGCGCGTGGCGTACGCGGCCGTGCACCGGCCGCACCGAGCGTGGGGAGTCTCTGACGTCCGACAGCCGGACGCCCCTGGCAGGCTGGAGTCCCCCGTGATCACCTCTCGGCGTCCCGAACGCCTCAGCACCTCCCGGACCGTCATCGCGGTCGCGGTCGCCACCACGGCCGGCGCCGTGTCGCTCGCAGTCGCACCGCTCGCCCAGGCCGCGCCCGGCGACAACGGCGACATCAAGGTGCACGAGAGCACCACGGCGGTGACCGACCCGCGCGACGAACCACAGGTCTGCCGGTTCTACCTCGACGCCTTCAACTTCGACACGCTCCAGCTGGTCTCCTGGACCATCGAGCAGCAGCCGCCGACCGGTACCCAGCAGGTGGCGGCCGGGAACCTCGTCCTGACCGACGGCACCGGGCGGACCGCCGACATGACCCTGCCGGACGGCCACTACCGGGTCAACTGGACCTTCGTCGGCGAAACCGGCAGCGCGAAGCACAAGGTCTTCATGGTCGACTGCCGGCCGGGCGCCAGTCCCAGCCCCTCGCCGGGCGCGAGCGCCAGCCCCTCTCCGGTCGGCGGACCGGGCGGCGGCCCCAGCACCCTCGGCATCCCGAGCACCTCGCCCCGGCCGTCCGGCAGCCACTCGCCCGGCGGCCCGCCGGCCGGCGGCGGTCCGCACGGCGGGGTCGGCACCGGCGGCGGCGGCACCTCGCAGGGGTTGAACCCCACCGAGGTCGGGGCCGGCGCGGCCCTGCTCGCCGTCGTGGCGGGCTTCGGCATCCGGGCCGCCCGCCGCCGCGCCGCCCGCAATGCAGCGGCCTGACCTTCGGCAGCGGCCTGACGTTCGACAGCGGCAGACGAGCCGTCGCGGCCCCGGTCGGCTGACCGCCGGGGCCGTGGCGCTCGGCCTGGCCCTCGGCATCTGGCTCGTCCAGGACGGCTCCGGCGGGAGCGGTCCGCCGCCCCTGGCCGTCGCTGCCTCCGCCTCCCCCGCTCCCGCCGGTGCGCAGGCCACGCCGCACAGGCCGCCGCCGGCGCCGCTGCCGCCCTCGGAGCCGACGAGCATCAGAATTCCGTCGATCAAGGTCAATGCCCCCCTCCTCGCACTCGGCCTGGACGCGGCCGGCCATCTGGACACCCCTCCGGTGGCGCAGGCCAACCTGGTCGGCTGGTACCGGGACGGCGCCGCCCCGGGCTCACCCGGCAACGCGATCATGGCGGGACACGCCGACACCCGCTCCGGACCGGCCGTGTTCTACCGGCTGGGCCTGCTGCGCAAGGAGGACACCGTCGAGGTGCGGCGGAAGGACGGACGGACGGCCGTGTTCAGCATCGACGCCGTCCGCTCCTACCCCAAGAACAGCCTGCCGGACGGCCCGGTCTACGGCCCCACCGACCGCCCGGAACTGCGCATCATCACCTGCGGCGGCAAGTACGACCGGGTATCCGGCTACCCGGACAACGTGGTCGTCTTCGCCCACCTCACCGCGACCCGCTGAGGCCCGCCCGCCGCCCGGCACCGTCAGTAGGAACGCGGCAGGCCCAGGGTGTGCTGGGCCACGTAGTTGAGGATCATCTCCCGGCTGACCGGCGCCACCCGGCCGACCCGGGTGGCGGCGAGCAGGGCGCCGAGCCCGTACTCCTGGGTGAGCCCGTTGCCGCCCAGGGTCTGGACGGCCTGGTCGACGGTGCGGGCGGCGGCCTCGCCGGCGGCGTACTTCGCCATGTTGGCGGCCTCGCCGGCCGCCGCGTCGTCGCCCTCGTCGTAGAGCCGGCCCGCCTTCTGGGTCATCAGGCGGGCGAGTTCGATCTCGATCGCGCAGCGGGCCAACGGGTGGGCCAGGCCCTGGTGCGCACCGATCGGGGTGTCCCAGACCGTACGGGTCCGGGCGTACCCGACGGCCTTGTCCAGGGCCTGGCGGGCGAGTCCGAGGGAGAACGCGGCGGTCATGATGCGCTCGGGGTTGAGCCCCGCGAAGAGCTGGAGCAGGCCCGCGTTCTCGTCGCCGACCAGCGCGTCGGCGGGCAGCCGGACCTCGTCCAGGAACACCTGGAACTGCTTCTCGGGGGCGACGAGTTCCATCGGGATCGGCCGGTACTCGAAGCCGGGGGTCTCGCGCGGGACGATGAACAGCGCGGGGCGCAATCTGCCCGTCCGCGCGTCCTCGGTGCGGCCGACGAAGAGCACCGCGTCGGTGTGGTCGATGCCCGAGACGAAGACCTTCCGCCCGGAGAGCAGCCAGTCGTCGCCGTCGCGGCGGGCGACGGTCGAGATCCGGTGCGAGTTCGAGCCGGCGTCCGGTTCGGTGATGCCGAAGGCCATCCGGCGGGTCCCGTCGGCGAGGCCCGGCAGCCACTGCCGCTTCTGCGGCTCCGTGCCGAACCGGGCGATGACGGTGCCGCAGATCGCGGGCGAGACGATCAGCAGCAGCAACGGGCAACCCGCTGCGCCGAGTTCCTCCAGCACGATGGCGAGGTCGGTGATGCCGCCGCCCCCGCCGCCGTACTCGGCGGGGAGGTTGACACCGAGGTAGCCCGACTTCCCGGCCTCCGCCCAGAGTTCCTCGGCCGGAACGCCCCGGCGGGCCCTGTCGAGGTAGTAGGCGGAGCCGTAGCGGCGTCCCAGGTCACCGACGGCGCGACGCAGTGCCCGGCGCTCCTCGGTCTCGATCAGCTTGGCGGCGGTGCTGGTGGTGGTGCTGGTGGTGGTGCGCGGTGCGGACATCAGGGTCCCTCCGGGCGCGGTGGCGGCTGGTCAGGTGGTGGGGCTGGTGAGGGGGCTCTTGGTGGGACTGGTCGTCGGGCTCTTGGTGGGGCTCCTGGTGGGGCGGTCGGCGGGGCAGACGACCGCCAGCAGGGCGCCGAGCTCGACCTGTTGGCCGGGGGCGACCCGCAGTTCGGTCAGCGTGCCGTCGACCGGCGCGGTGACGCGGTGTTCCATCTTCATCGCCTCCAGCCACAGCAGCGGCTGGCCGGCCGTGACGGCCTCCCCCGCGGCGGCCGCGGTGCGGACGACGATGCCGGGCATCGGGGCGAGCAGGGCGCCCGGCTCGGTGGGGGCGACGGCCTCGGGGAAGCGGTCGAGGGCGGTCAGCACGGTCGCCCCGCCGGGCCCGTCCAGGTGGACGAGCGAGCCGTACACGGCGATGTCGAAGGAGCGGCGCAGGCCGCCCACGGCGAGGACGACGCGCTCGGCGGTGGCGTGGACCAGGGTGGTGCCGGGGTGCTCCTCGGCGTCCAACCGGCCGTCCCGGGTGAGCCGGTAGCGCACCTCCTGCTCGCTGCCGTCGGCCGCCCGGTACCGCTTCACCTGCGGCTGGGACGGCAGGTTGCGCCAGCCGGACGGCAGCGCGGTGCGGCGGGCGGCGGCGTCGGCCAGCGCGGCGGCGAGGGCGGGCAGCGGGTCGGGCCCGCCCGGCCCGGCCCGCAGGCCTTCGGCGTGCTCGGCCAGGAAGGCGGTGTGCACCTCGCCGGCCAGGAAGGCCGGGTGGCGCAGCGCCGCGACCAGCAACTCCCGGTTGGTGGTGAGGCCGTGGATGCGGGCGCGGGCCAGCGCGGCGGCGAGCCGGCGGGCGGCGGCAGCCCGGGTGGGCGCCCAGGCGACGACCTTCGCGAGCATCGGATCGTAGTGGATGCCGACCACGGTGCCGGCCTCGGCACCGGAGTCCAGGCGGACGCCGGTGTCGGCGGAGGTGGTGGTGAAGTGCGCCTGCACGGAGTCGAGTTCGAAGCGCAGCAGGGTGCCGGTCTGCGGCTGCCAGCCCGCGGCCGGGTCCTCCGCGTAGAGCCGGGCCTCGATCGCGTGGCCGCGCGGGGCGGGGGGCTCGGCAGGCAGTGCCTCGCCCTCGGCGACGCGCAGTTGGAGGGCGACCAGGTCGAGGCCGGTGACGCACTCGGTGACGGGGTGCTCGACCTGGAGGCGGGTGTTCATCTCCAGGAAGTGGAACCGCCCGTCGGGGGCGAGCAGGAACTCGGCCGTCCCGGCGCCGGTGTAGCCGATGGCGCGGGCGGCTGCGACGGCGGCGGCGGACAGTTCGGCGCGCAGTGCGGGGTCGAGGCCGGGCGCCGGAGCCTCCTCGACGACCTTCTGGTGGCGTCGCTGGAGTGAGCAGTCGCGTTCGCCGACGGCCCAGACCGTGCCGTGCGTGTCGGCCATCAGCTGCACCTCGATGTGCCGCCCGGTGGGCAGGTAGGGCTCGCAGAACACCTCGTCCGATCCGAAGGCCTTCACGGCCTCGGCGCGGGCGGCGGCGAGTTGGGGCGCGAGCTCGTCCAGCGTGCGGACCACCCGCATACCGCGGCCGCCGCCGCCGGCCGCCGCCTTGACCAGGAGCGGGAGATCCCGCTCGGTGGGTGCGGTGACGGCGGCGAGCACGGGCACGCCGGCGGCCGCCATCAGCCGTTTGGCCTCCGTCTTGGAACCCATCGCGGCGATGGCGGCCGGCGGCGGGCCGATCCAGGTCAGCCCGGCGTCGAGGACGGCCTGCGCGAACCCGGCGTTCTCGGAGAGGAACCCGTACCCGGGGTGGACCGCGTCGGCGCCTGCGTCCAGGGCGGCCCGGACGATCAGGTCGCCGCGCAGGTAGGTGTCGGCGGCGGCCGCGCCCGGCAGCCGTACGGCGGTGTCGGCCTCCCGGGTGTGCGGGGCGTCGGCGTCCGGGTCGGAGTGGACGGCGACGGTGGCGATGCCCAGGTCACGGCAGGTGCGGAAGACCCGGCGGGCGATCTCGCCGCGGTTGGCGACCAGCAGAGAAGTGATCATGGCGGTGGTGTCCCTCACAGGTGTCCCTCACATCCGGAAGACGCCGTAGCCGCGCGCACCCTCGACGGGCGCGTTGTGGATCGCGGAGAGGCAGAGGCCGAGCACGGTCCGGGTGTCGCGCGGGTCGATGACGCCGTCGTCGTAGAGCCGGCCGGAGAGGAAGACCGGCAGTGACTCCGCCTCGATCTGCTGCTCGACCATCGCCCGGATCGCGGCGTCCGCGTCCTCGTCGTAGGGCTGCCCCTTGGCGGCGGCCGACTGCCGGGCCACGATCGACAGCACACCGGCGAGCTGCTGCGGGCCCATCACGGCCGACTTGGCGCTCGGCCAGGCGAACAGGAAGCGCGGGTCGTACGCCCGGCCGCACATGCCGTAGTGCCCGGCGCCGTAGGACGCGCCCATCAGCACCGAGATGTGCGGGACACGGGAGTTGGCGACCGCGTTGATCATCATCGCGCCGTGCTTGATGATGCCGCCCTGCTCGTAGTCCCTGCCGACCATGTAGCCGGTGGTGTTGTGCAGGAACAGCAGCGGGATGTCGCGCTGGTTGGCCAACTGGATGAACTGGGCGGCCTTCTGCGACTCCTGGCTGAACAGCACGCCCTGCGCGTTGGCCAGGATGCCGACCGGGTAGCCGTGCAGGCGCGCCCAGCCGGTGGCGAGGCTCGCGCCGTACAGCGGCTTGAACTCGTCGAAGTCGGAGCCGTCGACCACCCGCGCGATCACCTCGCGCGGATCGAAGGGCACTTTGAGGTCGCCGGGCACGATGCCGAGCAGTTCCTCCTCGTCGTACTTCGGAGGCGGTGCGTGACGGCTCGGATCGGGGCCCGCCTTGCGGTGGTTGAGGCGGGCGACGATCCGGCGGGCCAGGCGCAGCGCGTCCGGCTCGTCCAGCGCGAAGTGGTCGGCGAGGCCGGAGGTACGGGCGTGCATGGCGGCGCCGCCGAGCGACTCGTCGTCCGACTCCTCACCGGTGGCCATCCTGACCAGCGGCGGCCCGCCGAGGAAGACCTTGGCACGCTCCTTCACCATCACCGTGTGGTCGGACATGCCCGGCACGTAGGCGCCGCCCGCGGTGGAGTTGCCGAAGACGACCGCGACGGTGGGGATCCCGGCGGCGGAGAGCCGGGTGAGGTCACGGAACAGCGCGCCGCCGGGGATGAAGATCTCCTTCTGGCTGGGCAGGTCGGCGCCGCCGGACTCGACCAGGTTGACCAGCGGCAGGCGGTTGGCCAGGGCGATCTCGTTGGCCCGCAGTGCCTTGCGGAGCGTCCAGGGGTTGCTGGCGCCGCCGCGCACGGTCGGGTCGTTGGCGGTGATCACGCACTCGACGCCCTCGATCACACCGATGCCGGTGACCAGCGCCGCACCGACCGGGTAGTCGCTGCCCCAGGCGGCGAGCGGGGAGAGTTCGAGGAACGGGGAGTCCGGGTCGACCAGCAGCTCGATGCGCTCGCGCGGCAGCAGCTTGCCCCGGGCGCGGTGGCGTTCGACGTACTTCGGGCCGCCGCCGGCCAGGGCCTTCGCGTGCTCGCCGGCCAGTGCGGTGAGCTTGTCGAGCATGGCGGCGCGGTGGGCGGCCCAGTCCGGGCCGGCCGGGTCGAGGCGGCTTGGCAGCACGGTCACAGCAGGACCTCCGGGATGTCGAGCCGGCGGGAGCGGAGCCACTCCCCCAGGGCCTTGGCCTGCGGGTCGAACCGCGCCTGGGCGGCGACGCCCTCGCCGAGCAGGCCCTGGACGACGAAGTTGACCGCCCGCAGGTTCGGCAGGACGTACCGGGTGACGGGCAACCCGGCTGTCTCGGGCAACAGTTCGCGCAGGAGGTCGACGGTGAGGGTGTGCGCGAGCCAGTGCCAGCCCGCCTCGCTGCGGGCCCAGACACCGAGGTTGGCGTCGCCGCCCTTGTCGCCGCTGCGGGCACCGGCCACCAGGCCGAGCGGTGCCCGGCGGGTCGGGCCGGGGGCGAGTGGCGCGGGCAGTTCCGGCTCCTCGGCGGGCTCCAGCGGGCGCGTGACGGGCGCGGGCGGGACGGCGCGGCGGGCGCCGTCGGGGAGGACGGCCGTGTGCTCGACGGCTCCCGCGTCCAGGTGGACCGCCTCGAAGACTCCGTACGGTGCGCCGGGGCCGGGCGGGGCGGTGACGTGGAAGCCGGGGTAGCCGGCGAGGGCGAGTTCCACGGCGGCGGAGCCGACGGCCCGTCCGGCCCTCCGCTGGTCCCCGTCCCGGACGGTGAGGTGCAGCAGCGCGCTGGCCTCCTCCTCGGTGCGGGCGTCGGGGTGGTCCGTCCGGGCGAGGGTCCAGCGGAGTTCGGCGGGGCGGTCGTCCTTGCCGAGCGCCTGCTCGAACTGCTCGCGGACGAGGGCGGCCTTGGCCTCGATGTCGAGCCCGGTGAGGACGAACACCACCTCGTTGCGCCACCCGCCGAGGCGGTTCAGCCCGGCCTTGAGGGTCGGCGGCGGGGCCTCGCCCCGGACACCGCTGATCCTGACCCGGTCGGGGCCGTCCGCGGTGAGGCGGACGGTGTCGAGCCGGGCGGTGACGTCCGGGCCGGCGTAGCGCGGGCCGGACGTCTCGTACAGGAGTTGGGCGGTGACCGTCCCGGTGGTGACGGCGCCGCCGGTGCCGGGGTGCTTGGTGATCACGCTGCTGCCGTCGGCGTGGAGTTCGGCGATCGGGAAGCCCGGGCGGCGGACGTCGTGCTCGTGGAAGAAGGCGTAGTTCCCGCCGGTGGCCTGCGCCCCGCACTCCAGGACGTGGCCGGCCACCACGGCGCCGGCCAGTGCGTCGAAGTCCCCCGGGCCCCAGCCGAAGTGGGCGGCGGCCGGGCCGGCCACCAGGGCCGCGTCGGTCACCCGGCCGGTGACGACGATCTCGGCGCCAGCCCGCAGGCACTCGGCGATGCCGAAGGCCCCGAGGTAGGCGTTGGCGGCCAGCAGGCCACCGGGGAGGCCCAGTTCGGCTGCGCGCGGCAGCAGATCGTCCCCCTCGACGTGGCCGACGCGCACGGTCAGGCCCTGGTCGGCGGCCAGTTCGCGGAGCGCCGCGGCGAGCCGGGCCGGGCTCAGGCCGCCGGCGTTGACGACGATCCGCACCCGGCGGTCGAGGGCCAGCGCGAGACAGTCCTCCATCTGGCGCAGGAAGGTCTTCGCATAGCCGAGGCCCGGGTCCTTCTGCCGGTCCCGGGCGAGGATCAGCATGGTCAGTTCGGCGAGATAGTCGCCGGTCAGGACGTCGAGCGGCCCGTCGGTGAGCATGTCGCGGACGGCCGTGAAGCGGTCGCCGTAGAAGCCCGAAGCATTGCCGATCCGCAGCACCGTACGCCTCCCCTGCCCTGGCGGTCGCCCTCGGGGAGCAGCGTGGCACCGACCCGAAAAAGAAGCAAGCATGCCTGCTTGTTTTCTTGGGCGACCACTCCGGAGACGTCGGAGACCGCTCTTCTGCGGCAGGTGGCGGGGGCCGGGCGCCAGGCGGCAGGCGTTGGGCAGCCGGGGGAAAAGACAAGGGCAAGGAGGTCACTCCCTCCTTGCCACTCTCAAGATATAGCGCACCGGGGGGCTTGCGGCAAGGCCCCGGTGGTGCCGCAGAATGATCGACCACGGCCGGAAACTGGGGAAATGACGGATTCACGAAGACTATGTGCTTCTGTCGGTGAATGAACCGCGCAGGACCGCCGGCCGGGATCCGGTCCTGCTGAAGTCGAATGGGTGTTCCGATGATTGACGTGATCGTGGTCGGCGGCGGACCGACCGGCCTGATGCTGGCCGCCGAGTTGCGGCTGCACGACGTGCGGGTGGTCGTGCTGGAGAAGCTGACCGAGCCGACCGGGCAGTCCCGCGGGCAGGGCCTGCACGCCCGCAGCGTCGAGCTGATGGACCAGCGCGGCCTGCTGGAGCGGTTCCTCGCGGTCAGTGAGAAGTTCTCCGTCGGCGGTCTCTTCGGCGGCATCGTCAAGCCGTGGCCGGACCAGCTGGACACCGCCCACCCGTACGGACTCGCCACCCCGCAGCCGGTCACCGAGCGGCTGCTCGACGAGCATGCCCTCGAACTCGGCACCGAGATCAGGCGCGGCTGCGAAGTGACCGGGCTGAGCCAGGACGAGGACGGGGTGAGCGTCGGGCTGCTGGACGGCACGCAGCTGCGCTCGCGCTACCTCGTCGGGTGCGACGGCGGCCGCAGTACGGTGCGCAAGCTGCTCGGCGTCGGTTTCCCCGGCGAGCCCTCCAAGGTCGAGACGCTGCTGGGTGAGATGGAGGTGACCGAGGACCGGGCGACGATCGACGCCGTCGTCGCGGAGGTCCACCGGACCCAGCTGCGGTTCGGCGTCGCCCCGGGCGTGAACGGGGTGTGCCGGGTGATCGTGCCCGCCGACGGGGTGGCCGAGGACCGTGCGGCCGCGCCGACCCTCGACGAGTTCAAGCAGCAGTTGCGGGCCGTCGCGGGCACCGACTTCGGTGTGCACTCGCCGCGCTGGCTGTCCCGGTTCGGCGACGCCACCCGGCAGGCCGATCGCTACCGGGTCGGCCGGGTGCTGCTGGCCGGCGACGCCGCGCACATCCACCCGCCGACCGGCGGGCAGGGTCTCAACCTCGGCGTGCAGGACGCGTTCAACCTCGGCTGGAAGCTCGCCGCCGAAGTCAACGGCTGGGCCCCGGAGGGGCTGTTGGACAGCTACCACACCGAACGGCACCCCGTCGGCGCCCGCGTGCTGGACAACACCCGCGCGCAGATCACGCTGCTGGGAGCCGACCCGGGTGCGACCGCGCTGAGGGGACTCTTCTCGAAGCTGATGGACTTCGATGAGGTGAACCGCTACGTGACCGGGATGATCACCGCGGTCGAGGTCCGCTACGACCTCGGCGAGGGCCACGACCTGCTCGGCCGGCGGATGCGGGACGTCCCGCTGAAGCAGGGCCGCCTCTACGAGCTGATGCACGGCGGCCGCGGCCTGCTGCTCGACCGCACGGGCCGGCTCTCGGTGCAGGGCTGGGCCGACCGGGTCGACCACGTCGTCGACGCCGGGGAGGAGCCGGACGTGCCCGCCGTACTGCTGCGGCCGGACGGCCACGTGGCGTGGGTCGGCGAGGATCAGGAGGACCTGCTCGGCCGGCTGCCCGAGTGGTTCGGCGCCCCCGTCGGCTGACCGTCGGTGGTGAGCAGTTCGGGCGGTCCGGGCCGGCGGCGGGCCCGGCGGCCGGGCGACTCGACGGCGGCGGGGCCCGGCGGCTGCGGGCGCCGGTGCACCGCCCGGGCCGCCCGGCGGCCCAGCAGCAGGTAGCCGAGCAGCGCGCCGGCCGTGTTGAGCACGACGTCGTCGATGTCGAAGGCGCGCCCGGTGATCAGGGCGCCCTGGACCAGTTCGACCAGCAGCATGACCAGCGCCGTGGTCGCGAACACCCGGAGCAGCCCCCACGAGCCCGGCCGCAGGACGGGCAGCAGCACGCCGAACGGCAGGCCGAGCAGGACGTTTCCGCCCACCTGCCGGATCGCGTCGGCCGTCGTGGCGTGGAACAGGTAGTGCCGCAGCGAGTCGCCCGGCCGTACATTGCTGTGCACCTGCCCGACCGCACCCGGGACGGACACCAGCGTGATCCGGGCCAGCACCACCGCGAAGGCCACCATCCCGGCGAAGGCCAGGAGCAGCGCGAGCACCCTGACCACGGCGGCGCCCCACGAGCGCCCGGGTGCCCGCGGCACCGGGGCCGGCGCCGATCTACCACCTGTGTCGTCGCCCGCGTCCGCACGACCCGGACCCTCGACCGCCGTATCCGTGACGGCTGCGGCCATCCCGCCGCCGCCCGCCCCGCCCGCCCGCTTCTCCATGACACCCCTCCGGCCGTTGGACTTCCGGCCCGCCGTCTACCCCCGTTCGGGCCGGCCAAGCAGCCGTCCCGGCTGCCATGGGTCGCAGTTCGGGGCCTGCGGCCGGGAGTGCTTCGACGGTGGCGGGGTGTTGGCGCCGGACGGAACGTCAGTGATCGACACGGGAGGGCGGGATGTCAGGCGGAATCCAGGTGCACGGCCAGGTGGCGGACGGGTTCGAGGGAGTGCGCGAGGAGTTCGCGGCCGTTCTCGCCCTGGAGACGGCCGAGCCCGGGGCCCAGCTCGCGCCCAGCTGGACGGGCGGCGGGTGGTCGACCTGTGGGCCGGCGACGGGATCGACGGGGAGTCGCTGACCGCCGTGTACTCGGTCAGCAAGGGCGCGGCCCACCTCGTCGTGGCCCTGCTGGTGTAGGACGGCGTGCTCGCGCCGGACGGCGAAGTGGCCCACTACTGGCCGGAGTTCGCCGCCGAGGGCAAGGGCTCGCTGACGCTGCGCGAGCTGCTCGCGCACCGCTCCGGCGTCATCGGGGTGGACGGAGGCTTCACTCCCCTGGAGCTGGCCGACGACCGCCTGGTCGCCCAACGGCCGGCCGGCCGGCGCCCGTTCCGGGCACCCGGGCAGGCCTACGGTTACCACTCCTTCGTGATCGGTGCCCGCACCGGCGAGGTGGTGCGGCGGGCCACCGGGCGCTCGATCCAGGAGCTGTTCGAGGAGCGGATCAGGGCGCCGTACGGGCTGGAGTTCCATCTCGGGCTGCCCGAGGCCCTGGAGGAGCGGTACGTCGAGGTGCGGCCGGCGCTGCCCTCACCGGAGCAGCTGGCCGCGTCCGCCGCTGCCGGCCCCCGGCGTCCGACAGCCTGCCTGCGATCGCGTTCAACCAGCACGGCGCCCAGCCACTCGACCTGGTGGAGTGGGCCAACACCCGGGCGGTGCGCGCCCTCGGGCCCGCATCCGCCGGCGGCGTGGCCAACGCGCGCGGGCCGGCCGGGATGTACGCCGCGGCGATCAGCGAGGTCGACGGCCGGCCGCCGCTGCTGAAGCCCGACACCGCCGCCGAGTTCGCCCGGCTGCACACACCGGGCACCGACGCCGTCACCGGCGAGCCGGACCACTTCGGCCTCGGCTTCGAGACCCAGTCCACGCGTTACCCGTTCCTGGGCCCCGAGGCCTTCGGCCACGGCGGCGCGGCGGGCTCGCAGGCCTTCGCCGACCCGCGCAGCGGTGCCGCCTACGCCTACACCCGCCGCCGATTCTCCTCCCCGGGCGGCCCGGCGCCCGAGAACGCCAGGCCGGCGGCGGCGGCGCGGTAGCCCGCCGGCCGCCGGCCGCCGGGGCAAATGACGGCCCGCCCCGGCGGCTACTTGTCGGCGGGGATCTCGTAGACGTGGTCCGGGGTGACGATGGAGGTGACCGCGTTCGCGAAGAGGGTGCTCGGCTCGTAACCGTCGTGCGGGATGTCGGTGTTGAGCAGGACCACCAGCGTGGCGTCCTGCTCCGGGAGGTACACCGTCACGCTCTGGTAGCCCGGCAGCGATCCGTTGTGCCCGATCCAGCCGTTGGTCCGGAAGAGGCCCAGGCCGTACCCGTCGCCGCCGAATCCGGGCACGGTGATGAACTTCTCCCGCTCCGCCTGGGTGGCCGGGGAGAGCAGGGTGCCGGTGGCGAGGACCTTGGCCCAACGGCGCAGGTCGCGCAGGTCGGAGATCATCGCGCCGGCCGCCCAGCCCCAGCTCGGGTTCCAGTCCGTCGCGTCGGTGACCTCGCCGGTCAGGGTCTGGTTCGTGTAGCCGTGCGCGTGCGGGTCCGGGAACTCGGCGCCCTGCGGGAACAGGGTGTGCCGCAGGTGGGCCGGCCCGGTGACGCGCCGGTGGACGAACTCGGCGAGCGGCACCCCGCTGAGCTTCTCCACCAGCAGGCCGAGCAGGATGTAGTTGGTGTTGGAGTACTGGAACTCCGTGCCCGGGGCGAAGACGTTGTCGTGCCGGAAGGCGTACGCCAGCAGCTCCTGCGGCGTGAAGGGGCGGGTCGGGTCGCTGAGCAGGGCCTGGACGAAACCCGGGTCGAAGGTGTACGAGAAGAGGCCGCTGCGCATCTCGGCGAGCTGGCGGACGGTGATGTGCTCGCCGTCGGGGACGCCGTCGAGGTAGGCGGAGATCGGGTCGTCCAGCCCGACCAGGCCGTCGTCAACCAGCTCCAGGACGGCGGTGGCGGTGAAGGTCTTGGTCTCGCTGCCGATCCGCATGTTGAGGCGGGGCGTCATCGGCGCACCGGTCGCCTTGTCGGCCACCCCGGACGACCGGACGTAGCTGCCCCGGCCGGGCAGCCACAGACCGACCGTCACACCGGGCACGCCGGCCTCCGCCCGGGTGCGCTCGACCGCCTCGTCGAGCCGGGCCACCAGCGCGGGGTCCAGGCCGTCGGGCGGGCAGTCGTCGCCGTGCGGGTCAGCGGCGGTGGCGGCGAAGGTGGCGGCTGCGGCCGGCTGGGCGGCCTGGGCCGGGCTCGCGGTCAGGGTGACGGGGGCCAGGGTGGAGAGGGCGAGCAGGGCGGTGGCGAGTCGGCGGGCGGGGGCACGGCGCATGGCAGGACGTCTCTTCCAGGATTGGTGACCTTGCGAACCACAGGTCACCACTCCCCCGCGCCCCACGCCCCGCCCCCGGAGGCACCGCCCGGCGAGTCCACCCGTACGGCCCCGGCCCGGAGCCGGGGAGAGGGAGAGAGAGACGGGAACGGGAGCGGCGTCCGCGCGGCCTTCGACCCGATGCGGGCCGCCGTACGGCGGAAACCGGCGAGGTCGGACGCCCTGCTCCCCGAGGTCGGCGTGACGGTGCGGGCAGCGACCCAGGAGACCCGGCCCCGCCTCGGCACCGGCGATCATCACGTACCGGGACGGGTCGGTGTCGGACTCGTTCATGACGACGGTGCCGGAGGGCAGGGTGCGGGTGGTGGCACCGGCGAGCCAGGTACCGGGCACGCCCATCAGCGGGCGCTGGAAACGGCCCTGACCCGTTCGGGCCAGGGCCGCATGCGCGCATCGGCGCGGGACGGTGCGCGGACGGCGTGAGTGGTACGGAGGCGGCGGGACAGCACGACGGCCCTCCGGGACCGCGGGTACAGATCCCGCGGCCCGGAGGGCCGTCGCTCAGGTGACCGGTGGTGCGGACGTGACTGCTACGGGGCCGGGGTGTTCGGGGTCCCGTTGATCACGAACTGCGAGCCGGGCTCGATCAGGACGTTGCCCTGGGCCGAGTTGGTGATGGTGACGTTGCTCAGGGTGGCGGAGCCGCGCGCGCCTCCGTGGGCGAGGATGCCCGAGCCGTTCACGGACTTGTCGATGCGCACGTTGCTGACCTGGACGTTCGGCATGGAGCCGCCGCCGGTCTTGAACTGGATGCCGTCGTAGGTGGAGTCGTAGATGTCGGTGTCGCGGATGGTGACGCCGGTGATGTCCTGCGAGGAGGCGAACAGGGTGATGGCCCCGAACTCCTGCTGCTCGCCCCAGAAGGCGCCGCCCGTGCGGTACAGGGCGTTGTTGGCGATCAGCGTCTGCCCGGAGAAGGGCAGCGGGTCGTGGTCGGTGGCCAGCATGATGCCGGGGTAGTTCATCGTGTCGGAGATGATGTTGTTCTCGATGGTGTTGCCGTAACCGCCGTACACCGCGATGCCGTTGGCGCGCCACGGCAGCTGGATCGTGTTGTTGCGGAAGTGGTTGTCGTGGCCGATGTCGACCGACTGGTCCTTCACGGCCTTGTTGGACCAGACGGCCAGCGAGTCGTCGCCGGTGGTGCGGAAGGAGGAGTTGAAGACGGTCGAGTTGCGGGTGCTGTTGGCGAAGTTGATGCCGTCCGCGTAGGTGTTGCGGATGCGCATGCCGTTGAACTCGATGCCGTCGCCCGGACCCCACAGGGCGGGGATGTTGTCGTAGTCGCGGCCGACCCAGACGGCGACGTTGGCGTGCTCGATCCAGACGTTGTTGATCTTGGTGTTCTTGCCGAACCGGCCGTTGAGGCCGACACCGCCCTCGGCGTTGCCGTCACCGCCGCGGATCGTGCCCGAGCCGAAGATCGCGAGGTCGGAGATCTGGGTGTTGTCGTCGATGTCGAAGCCGAAGTTGCCCTCGTGCGGGTGGTTGATGCCGTGCGCGTCCTGCGGGGCCGTCAGCGTGTAGAGCTGGGTGTGCCACATGCCCGCGCCCCGGATCGTCACGTTGCTGATGCCGACCTGGTTGAACTGGCCGCGGTTGAGCGGGTCGTCGGTGAGGATCTTCTGCTCCTGCCGCCACTGGCCGGCCGGGATCCACACGCAGGAGATCTCGCCCTTCTGGTCCGCCGTCACGGCCCGCTGGATGGCGTCCGTGTCGTCGATGCCGTCGTTGGGCACGGCGCCGTACGCGGTGATCGAGGTGCAGCCGGCCGGCTGGGCGAGGGCCGGGGCGACCTGCTCCAGGTCGACGAGGTCGATGATGTAGAAGGCGGCGCTGTCACCCGCGTCCCGCTGGAGGCGGAACTTGGTGCCGGGCGGGTACGACTGCGCCAGCAGCGCGTTGGACTCGTCGAACAGCCGGCGGGCGTCGCCGCCGGGCGTGTTGGTGAGCCCCTCGGGGCTGTCGGTGCTGCCGTACAGCCAGCTGTGCTTGGAGGAGAGCGTCAGCTTCCGGTTGAAGGTGCCGTTGATGTAGAGGCTGATCGTCGCCTCGGCGCCGCCACCGTTCGCGGCGTCCGGGATCGAGTTGCGCACGACGATCGAGTTGGCGGCGTTCGTGGAGGTGAACTCCACGTACTGGCCGGAGGAGTTGAGCTGGACCGACTTGCGGCCGGACGACTCCGTGGCGAAGTTGGTGTGGCTGAACGTGCGCTTCAGGTCCGACTGCAGCAGGGCGCCGGTGTACTGGGCGTCCTCCGCCTCGTACTCGGTGTACGGCAGTGCGGCGCCGCGGCCGACGACGACCGAACGGGCGAACACGTTGTTGTTCTCGTTCGTCTCGGCGACGACGCCGGTCGCGTCCGCCGTGGCGGTGAGCGTGGCACCGCCGCTGGTGGCGGTCCAGCTGCCGGTGACCGGCACCTGGACGGTCGTGCCGGCCGCGATGGCCCCGGTCGTCCCGTTCAGCGTGGTGGTGCCCACGGCCAGACGGGTGACGGTGCCGGCCGCGACAGCGGTGGTGCCCCGGTTCTGCACCGCGACGGTGAAGCCGACGGACGCTCCCACGGGCGGGTTGGCCGGGTTGGTGGTGATGCCCGTGACCGTCAGGTCGGGGCCCGGGGCCTGGGTGACGGTGAGCTTGGAGGCGGCCGTCCGGCTGTTGTTGGAGTTGTCCTGCTCGGCGACCGTGTCGGTCGGGTCGACCACGGCCGAGACCGTGTAGCTGCCCTGGGCCCGCTTGCCCACGGCGACCGCGACGGTCGTCGAGGCACCGGCGGCCAGCGCGCCGACCGGGGCCGAACCGGCCACGACGCCCTCGACGCTGACGGCGACGGTCGTCGCGGGTGCGGCGGCCGTCCCCGTGTTGCGGACCGTGGCGTTGACGGTGACGTCGTCCGCCTCGGAGGGGGCGGTGGGCGACCATGCCAGGTCGGTGACGGCGAGGTCCGGGTTCGGAGCGGCGGCCCCGATGACCTGGAGCTCGGCGACCTGCGCACCCGGGGCACCGGTGTTGGTGAAGAACGTCAGCTGCACGTCCGCGTAGCGGCCGGTGACCGGGATCGTCACGGTGTTCTGGTTGGACGACGGGCTGAACGCGTAGTCGGCCCGCGCCCGCAGTGAAGTGAACGAGGTGGCCGACTGCTCCCGGCCCTGGATCTGGATCGCCTGCGTCCGGGCGGCCCAGGCGGCATCGGGGTTGAGCTTGACCACCACGCCCTGGATGTCCGCGTTGGCGCCGAGCTTCACCGTCAGGGTCGACGGGACGCCGGCCGACTCCCAGTAGGTGGCCGTGTTGTCGTCGTTGGCGTTGGACGCGACGTAGCTCTGGGTCGTCGACGAGGCCTCGATGGCCTTGTTCCGCGCCAGGTTCGAGCCGGTCACCGGCCCCGGGTCGACCGGGCCGGTGCCGCCGCCGGTGCCGTAGACCTCCAGCTCGGATATCTGCGCGGCGTTCCAGCCGGTGTTGCCGGACACCTGGACCCGCACGTAGCGGACCGCGGAGGCGGTGAAGGTGATGTCCACGGTGTTCGCACCGGCGGGGTCGAACACCCGGCCGGCGGACGCGGCCAGCGTGCTGAAGGCCGTCCCGTCGGCGCTGCCGAGGACGCTCAGGGTCTCGGTGCGGGCGCCCCAGGACGACGGGAGCTTCAACGCCACCTCGTTGACGCTGAGGCTGCTGCCGAGGTCGACCTGCACCCACTGCGGGAACGCCCCGGCGGGGCTCTCCCAGTACGAGGCCTGGCTACCGTCGGTGACGTTGCCGGCCGTGTATCCGCCGTTGCTGCCACCTGCGGTGGCCGGCTTGCCGAGTGCGAGGTTGGGGCCGGCCGCGGCGTGGGCGGCCACGGGTGTCAGCCCGACGGCGACCAGGCCGGCGACCACCGTGCCGGTGATCAGCCGCAGGCCCTGCTGGGTCCATCTCATCGTGTGGGGGTCCTCGTGGTCGTGTCCGGGCACCCGGACGCGGCCCGTCGCCGGTCGGTCGTCCGGCGGTCGCGGAAGGTGCGCTGCGACCGGGGAGCCGGATAGCGGGCGTGCGTACAGGTGCGCCGATCAGTGGGGGTGGGGGATGCCCCGCCGGGCCGCCTGACGCAGCTCTGACGAGGATTGACAGCATGTACGAAAGCCTTTTGCATTACTTGGTCGATCATTTGCACTGTCAGGGTGACAGATTTCTATCAAGTAACCACTTTGTCAACAGTCCTGACCCGACGGATGACACGCCGGGTGCGTTCCCCCAGCTCGGAGCGGTGGCCGCCGAGCACGTACCTGACACGCCCACGAGCGGCGTAGTGCCCGCCCGCCCGCCCGGGGCAGCCGAAGCTGAACCTCCCGGAACTGCCGGGCGGAGCAACCACAGCGACGGACGGCGAGGAGCCGCTTGATGGCCTGGCACGGGCGAACACTTCGAAGGACGGGCGCCCTGGTGATGGGCGCGCTCGCATTCGGCGCGATGGGCGCGGGGCCGCTGGCCGTGCCCACGGCCCTGGCGGCGCCGCCCACCGGGGGCACGGTGATCGTGAACGAGACGTTCCAGGGCGACTCGGTACCCGACCCGGCCTGGGAGCCGCTCGGCCGGACCTGCCTGACCGGCGCGCCGCTCGGCAGCACCCCCGCACCGGACGCGGCCCAGATCCCGTCCTGCCCGGCCGGCGGCCAGGGACCGCCCCCGACCCCGGGTGTGACTCCCGGTTACCTCCAGCTGAACGACGCGAGCGGTTTCGTCGGCGGCGCGCTGCTCTACCGGCGCCCGGTGCCGGCCTCGGCCGGCCTGTCGGTGACCTTCGAGCAGTACCAGTACGCCGGCACCGCCGCCCCCGGGGACGGCATCGGCTTCTACCTGGTCGACGGCTCGACGCCGCTGGACAGCCAGGGCTCGGACGGCGGCAGCCTCGGCTACGCCCAGCGCAACCTCTCCCCCGGCGTGGTCGGCGGGTACCTGGGCGTCGGCCTGGACGCGTACGGGAACTTCTTCAACGACGGGGAGAGCCGCGGGGCCGACTGCCCGACCGGGCAGCAGTCACCCGTCCAGGTCGACGGGCCGGTGGCGCCCAACGCGATCACCCTGCGCGGGCCCGGCGCCGGCACCTCCGGCTACTGCTACCTGGCCTCCACCACCACCCCGACGGCCGACCCGATCCGGTACGCCTCGACCCTGCCGGGCACCCTCAGCGCGGCCTTCGGCACGACCGATCCGGCCGTCGCCAAGCGGCTGGTGAACGTGCAGATCACCCCGGCGCCCTCGCCCCGGGTGATCGTCCAGCTCGACTTCCAGGACGGCGCCGGCTGGCAGCAGGTCCTCGACCAGCCGGCCCCGCCCGGGCTGCCGCCGACGTACAAGTTCGGCTTCAGCGCCTCCACCGGCGGCAGCACCGACGTCCACCTGATCCGCGGCGTGAACGCCTCCACCATCGTGCCGCTGAGCCGCCTGGACCTGGTGAAGCAGGTCGACCGCACCGGCGCCCCGCTGCCCGCGGAGATCACCGCCGGTACGGTCATCCCCTACCAGTACGTCCTGACCAACGGCGGGATCGACACCCTGACGAATCTCCAGGTCACCGACGACCGGCTCGCCCCGGTGAGCTGCCCCGCCACCACGCTGCCGCCGTCCCCGGCGCAGGGCAGCACCGTGGTGTGCACCGGCAGCTACACCGTCACGGCAGCCGACGTGACGGCCGGAAAGGTCGTGAACACCGCCACGGCCACCACCGTCGCGTCGAACGGCGCGACCGTCAACGCGGGGCCGTCCTCGGTGACGGTGCCGCTGGTCTCGTCGCTGAGCCTGACCAAGACGGTGCTGACCCCCGCGCCGCAGACGGCCGGGCAGACCATCGACTACTCGTTCACGATCACGAACACCGGTGGCTCGACCCTCAACACCGTGATGATCCAGGACCCGCTGATCAGCCCGTCCTCCGGCCCGAGCACCATCTCCTGCCCGGTCTCCGTCCTGGCCCCCGGGGAGAGCACCGTCTGCACCGCGAGCTACCTGCTCAAGGCCTCCGACCTGGACGCCAACGGGAAGTTCACCAACACCGCCACGGCCAACGGCCAGAGCGGCATCGGGCAGAACGTCACTTCGCCGCCGGCCAGCGCCACGGTGGGGCAGAGCGCGGACATCGCGCTCGAAGTGACGGCCGCGCCGACCGTACCGCAGGTCGGCACCAACGTCACCTTCACCGTGACGGCCACCAACAACGGGCCGGACGACGCCTCCTCGGTGGTGATCTCCAACCCGGTGCCGGCCGGCTCGACCTTCGTCTCCGCGACCCCCGCCACCGGCACCACCTTCGACACCGCCACCAACAGGTGGACGATCCCCGCGCTGGCCGTCGGCAAGTCGACGCAACTCACCTTCGTCGTCCGGGTGGACACGGCCGCATCGGTGACCGACACGGCCACGGTCGTGTCGGCCGCCCAGACCGACCCGGTGACCGAGAACAACACGGCCTCCGCGACGGTCGTCCCGGTGCAGTCGACCGACATCGCGGTCACCAAGTCCGTGGACGACGCGACCCCGCAGCTCGGCCAGCAGGTCACGTTCACCGTCGGCGCCGAGAACAAGGGCCCGGTCGCCGCCACCGGGGTCGTGCTCAACGACACCCTGCCGGCGGGGCTGACCCTGATCCGGGCCACGGCGTCCACCGGCAGCTACGACCTGGTCACCGGCACCTGGACGGTCGGGGACCTCGCGGTCGGCGCGAAGGCGACCCTGACCCTGACCGCGGCGGCCACCCGGACCGGGACGCTCTCCAACAGCGCCGCCCTGACGGCATCCCAGCCGGGGGACTCCGATCCGACCAACAACCAGGCCACGGCCACGGTCGTCGTACGGAACGTGCTCCCCAGCCCGTCGCCCAGCCCCTCGCCGTCACCCTCGCCCAGCCCGTCCCCGTCCCCGTCGCCGTCCCCGTCCCCGTCGCCCTCACCCAGCCACAGCCCCAGTCACAGCCCCAGTCACAGCCCGAAGCCGTCGCCGAGCCACAGCCCGTGGCCCAGCCCGTCGCCGTCGGACGACTGCCCGAGCCCCGGCCCTGACGACGACTGGCGTCCCGGCCACCACCCCGGCACCCGCGTGATGCCTGCGGCGGCCGTCACGAACCCGAGCCCGAGCCCGAGCACAGACACGGGCGCAGGTACGGGCACGAGCGCGAGCCCGCCCCCGCACACGGCCGCGCTCGCGAGCACCGGCTCCGTACTCCGGCCGGTCCTCACCGCCGCCGCCACCCTGATCGCCGTGGGCGCGCTGTTCCTCGCCACCACCACCCGGCGTCGCAGGCACTGACGACTGACAGCGCCGGCCAGGCCGGACACTGACCGAGGCGGGCCGCCCCTCCCAGGGGC